>CBFGXR010000146.1:0-5586 GCA_965652675.1 uncultured Castellaniella sp. | reverse complement strand
TTCCAGGGCGGACTTGGACACGCGCGCGGTGGCCACGGCCAGGACGAAGTCCTTGGTTCGTGGCGGTTCATGACGATGGGGTCGGAATCGCGCAGGTAACCGATCTGGCGGGCTTCCAGGGCGGACTTGGACACGCGCGCGGTGGCCACGGCCAGGACGAAGTCCTTGACGTAGGCCAGCAGCGGGGCATCCGGCGCGGACTGGGCCTGGATTTCGGCCGCGCGGCGGGCGCTGAAGGTGATGCCGCCGGCGCCCGGCACCAGGCCGATGCCGACTTCCACCAGGCCGATGTAGCTTTCCAGGTGGGCGACGCGGCGCGCGCAATGCACGGACAGTTCGCAACCGCCGCCCAGCGCCAGGCCGGCCACGGCCGCGACCACGGGCACCTGGGCGTAGCGCAGGCGCATGACCATGTCCTGCATTTCCTTCTGGATCGGCTCGACGGCCTTGACGCCGCCGGACATGAAGGCCGGCAGCATGGCCTTCAGGTCGGCGCCCGCGGAGAACGGATCGTCCAGCTGGGCGACGACCAGGGCCTTGTAGCCCTGCTCGGCCAGATCCACGGCGCGGACCACACCGCGCACCACGTCCGGACTGAGGGTGTGCATCTTGGTCTTGAACGAGACCAGCAGCACGTCCTGGGGATGCGGGGCGGGCAGCGTCCAGCACAGCACGGCGTCGTCCTCATGGACGACGTTGGGCACCAGCGACGGGCCTTCGCCCACCAGGCGCGGGGCGCCGATCTGGCGCTGGTAGACGGGCAGCGCGCTGCGCGGCACGTAGGCGTTGGTGGCCGGGCTGAAGGAGCCTTCCGGCGTATGCACGGCCTGCTTGTCCCAGACGACGCCGCTAGTGGCCCAGGCGGGCAGCGGCGCGTCCGACAGGGTCTTGCCGGCGGCGATGTCTTCGTTGATCCACTCGGCGACCTGGCGCCAGCCGGCGGCCTGCCAGATTTCGAAGGGGCCCTGGGCGTGGCCGAAGCCCCACTTCATGGCCTGGTCCAGTTCGCGCGCGCTGTCGGCGATGTCGCCCAGGTGCACGGCGCTGTAGTGGAAGGTGTCGCGCAGCACGGCCCAGACGAACTGCGCCTGGGGATGCGTGGAATCGTGCAGCGCCTTCAGGCGCTTGGCGGGATCGCGTTCCTTCAGGATGTCCTTGACGGCGTCGTCGGCCTTCTCGCCGGAGGGCACGTACTGGCCCGCGGCGGGATCCAGGCGCAGGATGGCCTTGCCTTCCTTCTTGAAGAAGCCGGCCTTGGTCTTCTGGCCCAGGGCGCCCTTCTCGATCAGGGCGGCCAGCACGGGCGGCACGCCGAAATGCGCGCGGAAGGGATCGTCGGGCAACTGGTTCTTCATCGTGTCGATGACGTGCGCCAGCGTGTCCAGGCCGACCACGTCGGCGGTGCGGTAGGTGCCGGACTTGGCGCGGCCCAGGCGGGTGCCGGTCAGGTCGTCGACCAGCTCGTAGGGCAGGCCGAAGGCCTGGGTGTGATGGAAGACCGACAGGATGCCGAACACGCCGATGCGGTTGCCGATGAAGTTCGGCGTGTCCTTGGCGCGCACCACGCCCTTGCCCAGCTGCGACACCAGGAAGGTTTCCAGGTGGTCCAGCAGCGCCGGCTCGGTGGCGGCGGTGGGGATCAGTTCGACCAGCGGCATATAACGCGGCGGGTTGAAGAAGTGCACGCCGCAGAAGCGGTGGCGCAGGGTCTCGGGCAGCGCTTCGGACAGGGACGTGATCGACAGGCCCGAGGTGTTGCTGGCGACGATGGCGTGCGGGTTCAGGGCCGGCGCCAGCTTGTGGTACAGGTCGCGCTTCCAGTCCAGGCGTTCGGCGATGGCTTCGATGACGACGTCGCAATCGGCCAGCAGCGCCAGATCCTCGTCGTAGTTGGCCGGCGTGATCAGGTCGGCCAGGGCGTTGACGCCCAGGGGCGCGGGGTTGAGCTTTTTCAGCTGGGCGATGGCCCGCTGGACGATGCCGTTCTTGCCGCCCTGGCCGTCGTCCTTGGCCAGATCGAACAGGACGACCGGCACGCCGGCGTTGACGCAGTGGGCGGCGATCTGCGCGCCCATGACCCCGGCGCCGCACACCGCCACGCGGCGGACGAACAGAGGGGCGGACTGGCTGGTTTGCATGATATTGTGTCCTCGCTGGTTTTAATGAGTTGCCCGATTTTTCGATTGTCGCTGATTTGCGCTGAAAATTCAAACGATCGTTTGAATTTAAAGATGTCCCCATCGCCATGGCTCGATTGCCCCGCCTTTACGCCCCCCGCATCCCCCAACTGGTCGAGGCGCGCCTTGCGCGTCCGCTGGCGCCGGCCGACGCCCCCGCCCCCGCGGCGGCGCTGGACCGGATCCGCGGCTGGCTGGCGGAAGAGATCGGCCGCGCCGCGCCCGGCGAGGCCGGCGCCGTGGCCCTGCACGCCTGGGCCATCCTGCCGGACCGGATCACCCTGCTGGCCACGCCGGGAGACGAGGCCGCGCTGTCGCGTCTGATGCAGGCGCTGGGGCGGCGCATGGGTTCGGGCCTGATGCGCACGCGGGTCTACGCGGGCCGCTACCGCAACGCCCTGCTGGAGCCCGGCCGCTGGGTGCTGCCGGCCATGATCTGGCTGGAAACGCTGCCGGTCGCGACCGGCCAGGTCGGCGCGGCGACGCAGTGGCCCTGGTCGTCGGCGGCGGAACACGCGGGGCTGGGCGGCGCGGGACCGGCGGGTCTTCGACCCGCCCTGACAGACCACCCCGACTACTGGCGCGAAGGCGACACGCCCTTCGCCCGCCAAGCCGCCTGGCGCGAACGCCTGGCCGCCGGCCTGGGCGAATCGCAACGCCCGCCGATCGAGGCGGCCCTGGCGGGCCAATGGGCGCTGGGGGAAAAGATCTTCCTGGCGCACCTGGGGCGCCTGGCGTCCCGGCGCGTCAGCCCGGCGCCGCGCGGGCGGCCGAGGAAGGCGGGTTAGGGGGCGGGGTGCGCCTTCAGCCAATTTCTCAGCACGTCATCCACTCGCGCCTGCCAGCCGGGTCCCGTCGCCCGAAAGCCATCGACGACTTCGGGGGACAAGCGGATCGTGATCATTTTCTTGACCGGCGTCTTCTGAGGACCTCGCCGGCGGATGCCCAACGATTCATGCAAGGCTTCGGGCAATACATCGCCCGCAGGTCGCGCACGTGCAAAATCCGCCTCACCCCATTCGGGGTTATCGGTATCGATCAGTTCAGGATTTGGCTTTTTCATACCCAGCGACCTCGCGTGCATTGGCTTTGCATAGACTGATGATGCGCAAGGCCTTGCCCCGCAACGTCATTCCGTCCAGCCATCCACATCAGCCAGAGCTGTATCCATGAAGTCCTGCAGATCCGCATCATCCTGATCTGCTTGAGACACCAGCAGGCTCTGTCGGCGGCATTCATCCGCGAACCTCGCATGCCCCGTATCCGGCACCCAGATCCGCACCAAACGTAATCCCGGCATATGCGATGAAGTGCGAGTCATCCTCCTGCCTCCACACTACTGGCCGACCGCCAAACGCACCGGCTTGCCGATGCGGCTCAGCATTTCGACCAACGCATCAATAGTGAATTTGGCGGTCTTCTTGTGCACCACATCCGACACGCGCGGTCGGGACACCATCAAGATGTCCGCCGCTTCGGCCTGCTTCAAATGGTGCTGTTCGATCCACGCCGCCAATTCGCCCATGAGCTGCTCCTTGAGCCGCTTCGTGTCGTTGATCTGTTTCTTCGAAGCCAAGTACAGCCGCTCGGCCTCCTCGGGTGGAAAACCCAGCTCCAGGAACAGATTCGCGCCCGGCTTGGTCACATGGCGGATTTCGCTGTCGATCTTCATGGCTTGCGCTTCCTTTCGTTGACGATGGCGCGATAGCGGGCCTCGGCAATACGCTTGTCCTGCTGGCTCGTCGCCTGAGTCTTCTTCTGGAAGCAGTGCAGGACGTACACGGCCTCTTCAAACTTGGCGACGTACATGACCCGGAATGCACCATCCGCTTCCCGGATACGGATTTCGCGGGTACCAGCACCCACTTCATCAAACGATTTCCAGCCTTCCGGCTCAAGACCCGCTTGGATCTTGCCCAACTGGAATCCCGCCTGCCGGCGGACTTCGACGGGAAAGGTCAGCAGATCGTCGTAAGCCGACCCGACCCAACGAATTTCCTTCTCCATCATGCGTCACGCGTATAAAATTTTATACAAAAGTGGCAGCGTATGCCACCACCGATCAAAGCCATCCGAACATAGTAAAAATCCCGCGCCCCCAGGGAAAGGGGGCGCGGGACCGGTTTGTCGCAGCGACGGATCGATCAGAACGAGCTGGTCACTTCCATGAAGAAGGTGCGGCCGGGCTGGTTGTAGGTGTAGGCGCCGGCGCCGTAGATGTCCTGACCCGTACCAATGTTGACACCGATCGCATTCCCTCGGCGGAAGATGCGCTTGTCGAACAGATTGTCCACGCCGGCCGTCACGCGGAAATGCTTGTTGACCTTGTACTGCGTGCTCAGGCCGAACAGGGCGTAGGGCGGGATCTTGTCGGTGGCGCTGCCCGTCAGCGGCTGGCCGTAGTAGTCGTACTTCGGTCCTTCCTGTTCGCCATAGACGGTGGCCTTGGCGCGCAGCGACCAGGCCGGCGTCACGGACCAGTCCAGGGTGCTGTTGATCGTGTATTCGGGAATGGTGGACAGGTGTTCGCCGGTCTCCTTGTTCTTCGATTCGATCATGTAGGTGAAATTGGTCGACCACAGCCAGTCCTGCTCGAAAGGCCAGGTCAGGTTGCCCTCGATGCCTTGCACGACGGCCCGGGGAATATTTTCCCATTGGAAGACGTTATAAGGCTTGCCACCAGCCACGAAAGAGTAGGCAGGAGAGCGTCCCGCTTCGATCTTGTCGCGATAGTCGTTGTGGAAATAGGTCAGGCTGGCACCCAGGCCGTCGGGGCTGCGGAATTCGATGCCCAGTTCCTTATTGATGCTGGTTTCGGCCTTCAGATCGGAATTTCCCAACAGGTAGCAACCCGTCGTGCCGCCCGGCGGGTTGCCCCAGCAGCCGTTGCCCGCGCTGTAGAGCACATACCCGGAATTGCTCTGGTAGAGGTTGGGCGCCTTGTAGGCACGCGCGATGCCCGCCTTCACCGTCCACTGGTCGTTGACCATGTAGGACAGGTTCAGCGCGGGGCTCCAGTTGTTGCCCTGGAGGCTATGGTGGTCGAAACGCAGGCCGGGAGTCACAGTCCAACGGTCGCCGATATAGAGGTTGTCCTCCGCAAAGACCGAGAAAATATCCGCATGCACCTTGGGGGTGTAGCTGAACGGTACCGCAGGCATTTTCCCGCCTGCCGGATTGCGGTCAGCCAGATCGGAAGCGTTGTCTTCCAAATCCTGACGCACCCATTCCAAACCGAAAGTCCCCATCTGATCAACACCTCCCCAGTCCAGGCGGCGGTTCAGTTCAGTATGGGCGGTCAGTGTCCGCAAATCGATGTCCCCAAAGTCCTGCCCGGTGAACAAACCTTCTGTACCGCCGGCCAAACCCTCCAAAGTCCGGGTATTGCGTGTCTGCTCATACTGCAGAT
>CBFGXR010000145.1:0-5610 GCA_965652675.1 uncultured Castellaniella sp. | reverse complement strand
GCACGCGGATCCGGACGAGGCCAAGCCGGTCCCAGGGGCCGCCCCGGCCGCCGAACGCGCCACGGCGAAGATGGAGGCGACCACGCACTGAGACGGGGCCGGATGCCGGCCCGCGCGCCTCAGTCGCGCGAGAACGGTTTGCCGTCGAAGTCGAGCGTGACCAGATTGCCGTCCATCGGGCCCATGCCGGGGGAATTCATCGGCATGCCGGGCGCCGCCACGCCGCGCGTGTCCTTCGAGGCCAGCAGCTTGCGCACGGCCGAGGCCGGCACGTGGCCTTCGACGATCTGGCCGCTCGATTCCAGCCGCGCCGTATGGCAGGACGCCAGTTCCATCGGCACGCCCAGGCGGGTCTTGACCGCCGCCATATCGGACGATGGCACTTCGCGCACGTCGTAGCCTTCGGCGCGCATGTGCTCGGCCCAGCCGTGGCAGCAGCCGCAGTTCGGGTCCTGGTAGACGGTGATGGCCTCGCCCGCCTGGGCGTGGACGGTCAGGGAAGCCCCCAGGGCGGCGGCCAGCAGGCCGAAGGCGAAGAATCGTTTCATGCATGTACCTTGGAGATGAGCCAGTCCCGCCGGAATCGTCGGGCCATGGGTTGGAGCGTGAAAAGGCCGTTTGGTTCAATCGCGTTGAACCGGGCCTTGGGTGCGGGCAAAGTCCTAGATCTGCTCGAAACGCTCGTAATGGCGTTCCGTCGGCGTTTCCGTGTGGGACACGCCGGTCACCCGGGCGGCGGGCGGCCCCTGGAGCAACCAGGACAGCATGCGGTCGACGGCGGCGTGATCGCCCTGGATCAGGGCTTCGACGCGGCCATCGGGCAGATTGCGCACCCAGCCGCCGAGCTTGAGCTGGTGCGCCTGGCGGACGGTGGCGGCGCGGAAGCCGACGCCCTGCACGCGGCCCTCGACGAGGGCGGTCAGGGTTTCGAGGTCGTGGTGTTCAGGCAGGGATTTCATACGATCGTGAGTCGGAAAGCAATCGGGATTTCAGCCAAGACTCAAGGGATTGCTTGACCGTTAAACTGTAACCGAAACGGACCGTAAAAGGTTTCGGGGGTGTCGCAGGAAAGTCCCCTTCCCCATCCGGCCCGCCGCGCGCCGGCGACGATTCATCACCAGGACACCGATCATATGGGCATCCGTTCCTTATCCATCCGCGCCAAACTGGTGCTGGCCTCCGCGGCCACCGTCGCCGTCGCCATGGGCCTGCTGGCCGCCGCCAATCTGTATTCCGCGCAGAACACGGTCCGGGACCTCGTCGCCAGCCAGACCCAAAGCCTGATCGACAGCAATACCCGGGAAATCGAGAGCTGGGCGCGGGACAAGGTCTCGATCCTGTCGTCGCTTCAACCGGTGGCCCTGATGGACGCGCCCGAACCGTTCCTGCTGCAGGCCCAGCGCTCCGGGCGCTTCAAGGCCACCTACATCGGCTCCGCCGACAAGAAGATGAAGTTCGGCGAGCCGCTCAAGCTGCCGGACGACTACGATCCGACCACCCGGCCCTGGTACACCCTGGCGGCGCAGGCCGGCAAGCCGGTCCTGACCGCGCCCTACCTGGACGCGGCGTCCAACGGCCTGGTGCTCAGCGTTTCGGTCCCCGTGCAGGAGAACGGCAAGACCCGGGCCGTCATCGCGGCCGACATCGGCCTGGACGACATCGTCGCCAGCACGCGCGCGCTGCGCCCCACCGAACACAGCTTCGCCTACCTGGTCGCCGGTGATGGCAAGATCATCGCGCACCCGGACGCGCAGCTGTCGCTGAAACCGGCGACCGAGGTCTTCGCCGACTACGACATCCCCCGATTGCAGCGTCTGGCGGATCAGCCCGGAGCGCTTGCGGACGCCGGGAACGCCGCGGGGCGCTACTGGCTCAGCGCGCATCGCATCCAGGGCACCGACTGGACGCTGGCGATCGCCCTGGACCAGGGCGACATTCTGGCCGGGGTGCGTCACATGCGTCTGCAGGCCCTCCTGACCGGCATCGTCATGATCGTGCTGGCGGCGCTGGCGCTGGCGCTCCTGACCCGCGCCCTGCTGCGCCGCCTGGGCCTGCTCAAGGATGCCCTGCAGAACATCGCCTCCGGCGAAGGCGACCTGACCCGGCGCCTGGATCAGACGGGCCACGACGAGCTGGCCCAGGTCGGAGTCTCGTTCAACCAGTTCGTCGACAAGATCGCCGGGACGCTGCGCAGCATCCGCCAGACCACGGATTCCGTGCACCTGGCCTCGGACGAGATCGCCGCCGGCAACACCGACCTGGCCCGCCGCACCGAAGGCGCCGCCGCCAGCCTGCAGGAAACCTCCAGCTCGATGGAGGAACTGTCCAGCACCGTGAAGCAGACCGCCGATTCGGGCAACGCTGCGGTGCAGCTGGCCGACAGCGCCCGCGCCGCCGCCCGCGAGGGCGGTGAACTGATGCACCGCGTGGTCGAGACCATGCAGGGCATGAACGAAAACGCGGCGCGCATCACCGACATCATCGGCGTGATCGACAGCATCGCCTTCCAGACCAACATCCTGGCCCTGAACGCCGCCGTCGAGGCCGCGCGCGCGGGCGAACATGGCGCCGGCTTCGCCGTGGTGGCGTCCGAGGTCCGTTCGCTCGCCCAGCGCAGCGCCCAGTCGGCCCGCGAGATCAAGGCCCTGATCGACACCAACATGTCGCAGGTGGCGCATGGCGGCGAACAGGTCCGCCAGGCTGGCAGCGCCATGGACAAGATCGTGTCCGAGGTCCAGCGCGTGACGGACATCATCACCGAGATCAAGGTCGCCACCAGCGAACAGAGCCTGGGCATCAGCCAGATCGAAATCGCCGTGCAGCAGCTCGACGGCATGACGCAGCAGAACGCCGCGCTGGTCCAGGAATCCGCCGCGGCCGCCGACAGCCTGCGCGACCAGGCGCGGATCCTCGCCCAGGCGGTGGCGGGCTTCAAGCTCGACGACGGCCCCGGGTCCGGCCCGGCCGCCCTGCCTGCTCCGCGTGACTGAAAGTCCGGCGGGCAAGGACACCGTCCCGCCCGCCGCCGCCCTTCTCCGACCGGATACCCCCTCCGGGCATCCGGTCTTTTGCCGCAATGGTCATAAAGACATAGCCCATCGGTCGTTCTCCCCGCGGGGGCCGGCTCCTAGAATGATTGGCATCGTGCCGTCGGGCGTCTCGCCCCCAGGCTCCATCCGACCCATTCGAGGCCCTCATGAGCAACGCATCCGTCCGCAAACACACCGTGGTGATCGTCGGCGCCGGCACCGGCGGGACCACCGTCGCCGCCCAGCTGCGGCGCCACGAGCCCGGCCTGGACATCGCCGTCATCGATCCGTCCAGCCACCACGACTATCAGCCCGCCTGGACCCTGGTGGGCGGCGGCGCCTACAAGGCCGAGGACACGCGCCGGCCCCTGCATGACTGCCTGCCCGACGGCGTGCGCCACATCGCGCAGCGTGTGGCCGCCCTGCTGCCCGACGAGCGCCAGGTGGAACTGGGCGACGGCAGCCGTGTGGCCTACGACTATCTGGTGGTGGCCGCCGGCATCCAGATCAACTGGGACGCGATCGACGGCCTGGCCGACGCCCTGGGCAAGAACGGCGTGACCAGCAATTATCGCTACGACCTGGCGCCCTACACCTGGGAACTGGTGCGCCAGTTCCAGAGCGGCACGGCGATCTTCACCCAGCCGGCGGGCGCGGTGAAATGCCCGGGCGCGCCGCAAAAGGCCCTGTACCTGGCGGCCGACGAGTTCCGCCGACGGGGCGTGAAGGCCGACAGCCTGCAGTTCCGCACGGCCGGCGCCTCGGTCTTCGGCGTGCCCTTCTATGCCCAGGCTCTGGACAAGGTCATGGCGTCCTACGGCGCTCAGCCGCGCTTCGGCCAGAACCTGGTCCAGGTGCGCGGCGAGGAAAAGATCGCCGTCTTCGAATCAGTGGTGGACGGTGAAAAGGTGCGCGAGGAAGTCGCCTACGATCTGCTGCACGTCGTGCCGCCGCAGGGCGCGCCCGATTTCATCCGCAACAGCCCGCTGGCCGACGCCGGCGGCTGGCTGGAAGTGGACAAGCACACGCTGCGCCACACGCGCTATCCCAACGTGTTCGGCCTGGGGGACTGCACCTCGACGCCCAACAGCAAGACGGCCGCCGCCATCAAGAGCCAGGCCCCCGTGCTGACGCTGAATCTGCTGAGCGTCCTGCGCGGCGCCGGCAACGTCGAAAGCTACGACGGCTACGCCGCCTGCCCGCTGACGACGTCGCGCGGCAAGGTCCTGCTGGCCGAATTCACCTACGGCGGCACGATCACGCCCAGCTTCCCGTTCGATCCGCGCGTCCCGCGCCGCTTCTACTGGTGGCTCAAGCGCAGCTTCATGCCCTGGTTCTACTGGAACATCCTGCTGAAGGGACGCGGCCTGCCGGTGACCCACCGCACGCGCAGTTTCCCGGCCGGCGTGCCCTCGGTCCAGCCCTGACCTATGCCCGTGTCGAGCCCCGGGCCGCCCCGCAGGCGGCGGCCCGGGGCTCGACCGTTCATGGGCCGGACATCCTTACCCCCGGATCAGCAGCACGGACAGGGACGTCGGTTCGATGATCGTGGTGCCCGTGAAGGGCCGGTCGAACGAGGCGACCAGGTAAAGGGTGGCGCCGAAGCCCAGCGAAAACAGCGCCAGGGACAGGGCCAGCGGCCGGCGGTGGCCCATGTGCAGTTCGCTCAGCACGCAGGCGGCGACGAACAGCAGCACCAGCACCGCGACCCACTTCGTCAGCATCACCCGGCTGTGCGAGACCAGCAGGCGCTGGTTGCGGGCGTTTTCGATGTCCGTCGTATAGCGCCGCAGCGATTCGGCGGCGCGCCGCAGGCCGAGCTGATCGGTGCCGGCCTCGATCCGCACCGAAGCGACCATCAGGGTTTCCAGCTGATCCTCGGCGATCTGGCTCGACCGGCCATCGCCCATCAGGGGCCATTCGTTTTCGATGACCTCGCGGACGTAGTCGTCGAGCACGCCGGTGACCTGCTCGCGCATTTCGGCCGGCAGGAACTTGGCGACGCGCAGCGTGTCGGCCACGGCGATGGCTTCCTGTTCGACGGCGGTGCGGCCCTTGGCGTCCTGCTGCCAGATGTCGGACGCCACGAAGGCGATCACGATGCCCGTGGGCAGCAGGATGCCAGACAACATGGTGTTGACCATGTTGGGGCCGTGCGCGGCGGGCGGCCACAGGCGGCGCAGGCCGCGCATCAGGATCAGGGCGGCGGCCGACAGGCAGCCCACCAGCAGCACGCAGACGGCGAACATGGCCCATTCGGGCAGGTCGTACATGAAGTCGAACATGAGGCCCCCGTGGAGACCGGCGGGCGGCTGCCCGCCGGGCGATCGATCGGTGATGGACGCCGAAGGCGGATCAGAGAATGTCCTGGATCGCCTCGAAGGGACGGCACAGCCGCGTGCCCTTGTCCGTGACGACGAAAGGCCGGTTCAGCAGGACGGGATGCCGTTCGATGGCGTCGAGCAACTGTTCGTCCGTCAGCGCGGGATCCGCCAGTCCCAGGGTTTCATAGACGGATTCCTTGGCACGCAGGGCTTCGCGTACCGTCAGCCCCGCCGCGTGGATCAGGCCGCGCAGTTCG
>CBFGXR010000144.1:0-5621 GCA_965652675.1 uncultured Castellaniella sp. | reverse complement strand
GGTGTCGTAGGTGGGCTTGATGCCGCTGACCCCGCACAGCGCGGCGGGCTGGCGCACCGAACCGCCGGTGTCCGTGCCGGTGGCGCCCAGCACCAGGCCGGCGGCCACGGCGGCGGCGGAGCCGCCGGACGAACCGCCCGGGATCCGTTCCGGGTCCCAGGGGTTGCGCACCGGGCCGTAGGCGGAGTTTTCGTTGCCCGAGCCCATGGCGAATTCGTCGCAGCTGAGCTTGCCCAGCGTGACCGAGCCGGCCTCGCGCCAGCGGTCGACCACGGCGGCGTCGAAGGGGCTGACGTAGCCGGCCAGCATCTTGCTGGCGGCGGTGGTGCGCCAGCCGCGCGTCACGAACAGGTCTTTATGGGCGACGGGGATGCCGGTGAGCGGTCCGGCGGCGCCGTCGGCCAGGGCCTGGTCGGCGGCGCGCGCCTGCGCCAGCGTCAGTTCGTCGTCGATGTGCAGGAAGACGTTGGGATCGGCGTATGCGCGCGCCGCGCGCAGGGCGTCAGCGGCCAGCTCAAAGGCGCTGACGCGCCGGGCGCGCAGGGCTTCGCCCAGCGCCTGGATGCTGCGGAATTCTGAAAACTGGGTCATGGCATCATTCGATGACGGTGGGCACCAGGAACAATCCCTGGTGGGGGGCCGGGGCGTTGTCCAGGCAGGCGTCGCGCTGTTCGGGCGTCTGCGCCGGGTCGGGCACATCGTCGCACAGGCGCAGGGCGATGTCCTGGTGGGCGGCCAGCGGGTGGGCCATGGGTTCGACGCCGGCCGTGTCCACGGCCTGCAGTTCCTCGATCAGGCCCAGGATGCGGTCCAGTTCCTGGCGGGCGCGGATCTGGTCGTTGGAATCCAGCCGCAGGCCCGAGAGCCGTGCCAGCCGGGCGATGTCCTGTTCGGTGAGTGCCATGTCGTCGTGCCGGAGGGGCCGCCGCCGGGCGGCCGGATTGAGTGTGTGCGGATGTGACCGGAGGGGCGAAAAGCGGGAATTTTGCAAAACATTCCCCCTATATCCGGGCCTAACCCTAAAGGATTATAAGTTATCATTGCTGATTCCATGCGGCTTGCCCGGCCTGCGCCTGCGTTCTGGCGGTCTTTGTTCAGCATCAGTCGGCACGCTCGCGCGGATCCACCAGACACCCCATTTTATTAGTGCGCCCATGTTCGGATTCCTACGCAGCTACTTTTCCAGCGACATGGCGATCGACCTCGGCACGGCGAATACGCTGATCTATGTCCGCAGCAAGGGCATCGTGCTCGATGAACCCTCGGTCGTCGCCATCCGCCATGACGGCGGCCCCAACGGCAAGAAAATCATCCAGGCCGTCGGCCACGAGGCCAAGCAGATGCTGGGCCGCGTCCCTGGCAACATCGAAGCCATCCGGCCCATGAAGGACGGCGTGATCGCCGACTTCACCGTGACCGAGCAGATGCTCAAGCAGTTCATCCGCATGGTGCATCCGCGCAGCATGCTGGCCCCCAGCCCGCGCATCATCGTCTGCGTGCCCTGCGGCTCCACCCAGGTCGAACGTCGCGCCATCCGCGAGTCGGCCCTGGGCGCGGGCGCCAGCCAGGTCTACCTGATCGAGGAACCCATGGCCGCCGCGATCGGCGCCGGCCTGGCGGTGTCCGACGCCAGCGGCTCGATGGTGGTGGACATCGGCGGCGGCACCACCGAAGTCGCCGTGATCTCCCTGGGCGGCATGGTCTACAAAGGCTCGGTGCGCGTCGGCGGCGACAAGTTCGACGAGGCCATCATCAACTACATCCGCCGCAACTACGGCATGCTGATCGGCGAGCCCACCGCCGAACTGATCAAAAAGGAAATCGGCTCGGCCTTCCCGGGTTCCGAGATCCGCGAAATCGAAGTCAAGGGCCGCAATCTGTCCGAAGGCGTGCCGCGCAGCTTCACGGTGTCCTCCAACGAAATCCTCGAATCCCTGACCGATCCGCTCAACCAGATCGTGTCGGCGGTGAAGACGGCCCTGGAGCAGACCCCGCCCGAACTGGGCGCCGACATCACCGACAAGGGCATCGCCCTGACCGGCGGCGGCGCGCTGCTGCACGACCTGGACCGCCTGCTCCAGGAAGAAACCGGCCTGCCCGTGGTGGTCGCCGAAGACCCGCTCACTTGCGTGGTGCGCGGCTGCGGCGAGGCGCTCGAACATCTCGAGCGCCTGGGCGGGGTGTTCATCTACGACTGATCGGCCGGCCGGGCGTTCCTCGTCATGCGTGAACCGGGAACCCTGAGACTCTTCAAGCGCGGTCCCAGCATCGAAGTCCGGCTGGTCCTGCTGCTGGCCCTGTGTCTCGGGATGGTCGTGACCGATGCGCACTGGCCCGTACTGGGGCCGGTGCGCAGCGCCCTGTCCATGGTCCTCTATCCCTTCCAGCGCGTCGCGCTGGCGCCGCGCGACGCGCTGGAATACTTCGACAGCTGGTCGCACGCGGCCACGCTGGCGCGCGACGAACAGGAAGCCCTGCGCCGCCAGCGCATCGAAATGGCCCAGCTGTCGACCCACGCGGCCCAGCTGGCCACGGAAAACGAGCAGCTGCGCCGCCTGCTCAACGTGTCCGAATCCATCGCCCAGCAGTCCGTGGCGGTCGAAGTCTTCTACGTCCCGCCCAATGCCTTCAACCATCGCCTGATCTTCAACAAGGGCTCGCATGCCGGCATCGCCCCGGGCATGCCGGTGATCGACGAGGGCGGGGTCGTGGGCCAGATCGTGCGCGTCACGCCCTTCACCTCCGAAGCCGCCCTGCTGATCGACGACCAGGTGTCCATCCCCGTGCAGGTGCTGCGCAACGGGCTGCGGCTGATCGCGTTCGGCGGCAACGAGGTCGGCAAGCTCGAAGTCCGCTACCTGTCCAGCGGCGTGGACGTGCGCGCCGGCGACGTGCTGGTGACCAGCGGCATCGGCGGATTGTTCCCGGCCGGCCTGTCGGTCGGCCGCGTGGAGCGGGTCGAGCGCGATCCGGGGACCGGCTTCGCCATGGCGATCGCCGAACCCTTGTCGCACCCCGAACGCTACCGCCATTTCCTGGTCCTGCGCGTGGACGTGGCCGACGTGCCCCGGCCCGAGGAGATCGAACGTGCCCTCGACGAACACTAGGCGCCCGGGGGGCTCTTCCCTGATGGACCTGCAGCCGGTGGACGCCGGCGCCTTCCAGGGTGCCGCCTCCGGCTGGCTGGTGTGGGGCTCGCTGATCGTGGTGTGGGTGGCGTCCCTGCTGCCCTGGCGGCTCTGGCAGCCGGTGCCCGACGTGCTGCTGCTGTTGCTGCTCTACTGGTGCCTGCACGCGCCCGCCCGGGTGGGGCTGACGACCGCGTTCGTGTTCGGCCTGCTGATGGACGTCCAGGACACCGGCCTGCTGGGGCTGCATGCCCTGTGCTACGTGCTGGCCGCCTACGGCATCCTGCGGCTGAGCCAGCGCCTGCGGCATTTCAACGCCTGGCTGCAGACCCTGCAGGTCCTGCCGGTGTTCGTGATCGCCTGCACGTTCTCCAGCCTGCTGGGCGCCTGGCTGAACGGCGCCTGGGAAGGCTGGGAATGGCTGTGGTCGGCGCTGTTCACCGGGGCGCTGTGGCCCCTGCCCGACATCCTCATGTCCCTGCACCCGCGCCGCCTGGGCGGCGACGGCACGGGGCACTAGGACCTGCATGTTCGAGTTCCGCAAGACCGGCCATCGCCAGCGCCAGACCGTGCTGCTGCGCGCCTGGGTCGCGGGGCTGTTCGCCCTGGTGTGCCTGCTGCTGCTGGCCGGGCGCCTGTGGTATCTGCAGATCGTGCGCTACGACACCCTGGCGGCGCGCGCGGAACAGAACCGCATCACCATCGTGCCCGTCCCGCCCCGGCGCGGGCAGATCGCCGACCGCAACGGCGCGGTCCTGGCGCAGAACCTGCGCGACTACACGCTGACGGTGACGCGCGCCCAGATCCGGGGCGACATCGGCGACGTGCTCGACCGGCTGGGCGAACTGGTCTACCTGAGCGAAGGCGACCGGCGCAAGTTCATGCGCCAGTACCAGCAGAGCGGCCGCTATGCGCCGGTCCTGCTGCGCAACAACCTGAACGACATCGAGGCGTCCTGGTTCGCCGTCCACGCCTACCGCTTTCCCGGCGTCAGCCTGGAAGCCCGCTGGGTGCGGTCCTATCCCATGCACGAATCCGCCGCCCACGTGCTGGGCTTCGTCGGCCGGATCTCGGAGGAAGACCAGCAGGAACTGGAAGACTCCGGCCAGCTGGGCAACTACCGGGGCACGCTGGTCATCGGCAAGAAGGGCGTCGAGAAGACCTGGGAAAAGGCCCTGCACGGCCGCACCGGGGTCGAGGAACTCGAGGTCACGGCGGGCGGACGCCCGGTGCGCGAACTGAGCCGCACCGACCCGGTGCCCGGCTCCAACCTGGAACTGTCCCTGGACATCGGCCTGCAGCGGCTGGCCGAGGCCCAGTTCGAGGGCCGGCGCGGCGCGCTGGTCGCCATCCAGCCGCATACGGGCGAGATCCTGGCCTTCGTGTCCGCGCCGTCCTTCGATCCGAACCTGTTCGTGGACGGCATCGACGTGGAAAACTGGCGCAAGCTGAACGAATCGCCCGACCATCCGCTCATCAACCGGCCGCTGTACGGCACCTATCCCATCGGCTCGACCTACAAGCCCTTCGTGGGCCTGGCGGCCCTGGAAATGGGCCTGCGGTCGGCCAAGGAACTGATCCCGGATCCCGGCTACTTCGAACTGGCCGGGCAGAAATTCCGCAATGCCGGCGGGGCCGCCTACGGACCGACCGACATGCACCGGGCCATCATGGTGTCCTCCGACACCTACTTCTTCTCGCTGGGCGCCCAGATGGACGTGGACGCCCTGCACGATTTCACCAAGCAGTTCGGCTTCGGCCAGATCACCGGCATCGACCTGGACGGCGAGCGCCGCGGGGTGCTGCCTTCGCGCGAATGGAAGCGCAAGACCTACAAGAAGCCCGAGCAGCAGCACTGGTACCAGGGCGAGACCGTGTCGGTCACCGTGGGGCAGGGCTACAACGCCTTCACCCTGCTGCAGCTGGCGCAGGCCACTTCCGTGCTGGCCAACGACGGCGTCTACATGAAGCCGCACCTGGTGCGCCGGATCATCGATCCGCTCACCGGCCGGTTCAGTTACCCGGTGGTCGGGCCGCAATACACCATCCCTCTGAAACCGGACAATCTGCGCGTCATCCGCGAAGCCATGGTGGACGTCGTGCGCAAGGGCACGGCGCGGCGCGCCTTCGAGGGCGCGGCCTACCAGGCGGCCGGCAAGACCGGCACGGCCCAGGTCTACAGCCTGCGCGGCGCGAAATACAAGGCGCATGCGGTGGACGAGCGCCTGCGCGACCATGCGCTGTTCATGGCCTACGCCCCGGTCGAGGATCCCCAGATCGCGGTGGCCCTGATCGTGGAAAACGGCGGCTGGGGGGCCTCGGTGGCCGCGCCGATCGCCCGCACGGTGTTCGACTACTGGCTGGATCCGGCGCGCGTGGCCCAGCGCCGCACGAGCCAGCAGGTGGAACAGGAAGCCCGGGACGCCCAGGCGGGCCCGTTGCCGGCGGCGGCCCCGGGGCGGCCCGACGCGCAGCCGGCGCCGGACGACGTGG
>CBFGXR010000143.1:0-5648 GCA_965652675.1 uncultured Castellaniella sp. | reverse complement strand
TGCCGCCCACGAACTGCCGGGAGGCGGGCGCGGGGGCGGGTGCCGCGGCCGGGGCGGGGGCCGGGCGGTGCGCCGGCTTGCCGGCCGCCAGGGCGGACGCCGACACCCAGGCGCCCAGCACGATGGCCAGCGACAGGGCGCGGGCGGGATGACGCAAGCCAGACATCATTCGTACCTCTCGAAAACGGTTTTTTCAGGCGTTGGGGGGGTCACGGGCTGGTAGCCGATGACGCGATCGGTGAGCAGGGACATGGGATCGGTGCCCAGGGAACCCAGGCCGGTGAGTTCCAGTTGCAGGAACAGCGCCGTGTTGGTCTTCTGGGCCGACACGGCGTAACGCTGCATCACCACGCGCGCGGCCCAGCCGCCGTCGCCCCGGTATTCCAGACCCATGATGGACTGCGTATTGCGCTTTTCCGCCAGGGAATAATCATAACGGCCCACCCCGTACCAGCGCACGGACAGCGGCCACTGGGCGCTCAGGCTGACCTGTTCCCGGGTCGCCGGGACGGTGCCCGACGGCAGCACCCCGTAGGGATCGGCATAGCTGTTGACGTCGCGCTCGTAGCGATAGGACAGCGACACCGTCGCCAGGCGCTTCGGAGTCCAGCGCACGCCGCTGCTGAGCCGGTTGCGCTTCTGGGTCTCGTGGTCGAACATGCCGTCGAAATACACCGAGAACGTGTCGGTCAGCGCCGCCTTGGCGCCGACCAGGTAGTCCGACTGGGTGTCGATGCGCGGCGTTTCGCTGGACAGCGTCACCTTCTGTTCGTCGAAATAGAAGCGCTGGGCGAGCGACAGCGACAGGCGCTCGAACCCGGTGTCGGCGTCCAGCCAGCGGCTGGTCAGACCCACGGTCAGTTGATTGGCGTTGGCGATGCGGTCCCAGCCGCCGCTGAAGAGGTTTTCGTCGAAGGCCTGCTGGTAATTGAAGGTCGCCAGCCCCGTGTCGAAGACGGGCAGGTCCGACTGGTCGCGATACGGCACGTACAGGTAATACAGGCGAGGTTCCAGCGTCTGGACGGCGGCCTTGCCGAACAGCGAGGCGTCGCGTTCCAGCGTCAGGCCGGTATCCACCGAGGCGATCGGCAGCACCCGCGACTGGCTGCGGGGCCGGCCGGCGAACTGTTCCATGCCCGGCGTGCCGGAGAACCATTCCGTTTCGTACTGGCTCATGTGCAGGCCGACCTTGGGCGTCAGATAGGCGCCGGGCAGCACGAAGGGCCGTGCGATCGAGGTGTAGGACGTCAGGCGCGTGCCATTGGGCATCAGGCGCTGACCGGATTGCTCGGGGAAGGCGTCGCCGCGATAGATCGGCGCGATGAACCGCGACGCGGTGTTCGTGGACACCACGTCCAGGCCGTGCCAGCCGTAGCGCTGCGCGGTGAAGCTGAGCCGAGGCAGGATGTCGTAGGGTGGCGCCAGAAAAGACCCAGTGCTGTCCTGCAAGGTCTGATAGCGGTAGAACTGCAGCGAGCCGGACAGGAAACGGTCGTCCGTCCAGGACAACAGCGCCTGGCTGGGCATGTAGGTGATGGCCGCGTCCGTCAGCCCGAAGGACGAGAAATCGCGGAAATAATTGTCGTCCGAGACCTTGCGCGCATCCAGGTAGGCGCTGAAGCCCTTGCCCAACGTCTGGGTGTGCTGCACCGAATACATCCAGCGCTTGTCGCCCGTCTGCTGGTCGCGCATGATGTAGGTGCCGAACAGTTCCGAATGGGAATCGGCGCTCAGGTGGCGGAATTCCGTGCCCAGCAGCAGGCCGCGCTTGCTGAGGTAGCGGGGGTACAGCGTGGCGTCGTAGTTCGGCGCCAGATTCAGGTAGTACGGGGTGGTGATCTCGACCCCGCCGTTGCTGGACGTGCCGTAAGTCGGCAGCAGGAAGCCCGACTTGCGGTCCTTGCCGAGCGGAAACGTCAGGTAGGGCGAATACAGGATCGGCGCGCCCTTGAAATACAGCACGCCGTTGCGCGCCGCGCCCTCGTTTTCATCCAGGTACAGATCGACGCGGCTGGAATCGATGTACCAGGCCGGATCCGGCCCCGTCCAGCCGCTGTAGCGCACGTTTTTCAGGCGCATGTGCTGGCGGTTGAGGATTTCCGCCTCGTCGGCCGTGCCGGCGCCGGCCGAGCCGCCCAGCCAGAAGCGCGGCTGTTCGATCAGGCCTTGTTCGGTATCGACGTTGTAGCGCAGGTGCGGCCCGCGCACGATGTTGCCGTCGCGGACCACCAGGCCGTTGCCGCGGACGTCGGCCTCGCCCGTGGACTGCAGGTAATCGATGCGGTCGCCCTTGATCACGGAATCCAGCCGGCGGACCTGGGCGTTGCCGCGCAGGATCACCCGCCCATCGGCGTCGCGGCTGATGTCGTCGCCGATCAGGAACGACGGCAGGGCGTCGTCCTTCAGGCTGGAATGCAGCCGCAGGCTGCCGACCATCCGCATCCCGTCCGCGTCCGGCGATGGCGATGCCGCGAGAACCGGCACCGGCAGGCACAAGCTCAGGAAGATGATGCGACCGATCCAATGCGCCAAGACCCGGTTCCCCGAAATGGTTGAAAGAGACGACGACCGATCGGTCCACCCGCGACGACCAGCGACCCAGTATTATAGAGAAGCCGGGCCGCGTCGTGTCCGCCCGATCCGCCCGCGTTCCTTTCCTCCGAATCTTCCCCGAATCCCGCGCATGATCCCTACCTCCACCCCGGACCTCCGCCTGGACGCCCTGCGCCGCTGGCTGGACCGGCACGCCGACCGGCTCGGCCTGGTCCCGGACAGCCTCGCCCCCGTGTCGGGCGACGCCAGCTTCCGCCGTTATTTCCGCCTGCGGACCGCGGACGGCACCCTGATCGTCATGGACGCCCCGCCGCCCCACGAGGACTGCGCGCCCTTCGTCCGCATCGCCGGCCTGCTGGCCCGGGGCGGGCTGCGCGTCCCCGAGATCCTGGCCCAGGATCTCGACCAGGGCTTCCTGCTGCTCTCCGATCTGGGGAACCGCACTTTCTACGAGGCCCTGCGCGACGGCCTGGACCAGGACGAGGCCGCCCTGCAGCGGCACTACCGGGGCGCCCTGCGCGCCCTGGTCGCGTTGCAGCGCTGCCCGGCCGACGGCCTGCCGCCCTACGACGAGGCCCGCCTGCTCGAGGAACTGGCCGTCTTTCCGCAGTGGTACCTGCGCACCCACCTGAACCACACGCCCGACGCCGCCGCCGAAGCCGCGCTGGCGGACATCTTCGACCTGCTGGCGCGGCGGGCGGCGGCGCAGCCGCGCGTGCTCGTGCACCGGGACTTCCATTCGCCCAATCTGATGCTCGGCCCCGACGGTCCGGACCCCGCGCCCGGCGTCATCGATTTCCAGGACGCCCTGGACGGCCCGATCAGCTACGACATCGCCTCGCTGGCCATGGACGCCCGCACTACCTGGGACGAGGCCCGCCAGCTCGACTGGGTCATCCGCTACTGGGAATACGCCCGGGCGGCGGGGCTGCCGGTCCCGGACGACTTCGCCGACTTCCACGTCGACTACGAATGGATGGGGCTGCAGCGCAACCTGCGCATCCTCGGCGTCTTCGCCCGCCTGTCGCACCGCGACGGCAAGCACCACTATCTGGACCACATGCCCCGGGTGCGGGCCTATGTGCGCCAGGTCGCGGGGCGCTACGCCGTCTTCCGCCCCCTGCTGCGCCTGCTGGACCAGGCCGAGCAGACGACCAGGACCGAGGGGTATTCCTTCTGATGCGCGCCATGATCCTGGCCGCCGGACGCGGCGAACGCATGCGCCCGCTGACGGACACCTGCCCCAAGCCCCTGCTGCCGGTCGGCGGCCGCCCCCTGATCGCCTGGCACCTGGAAAGCCTGGCCCGGGCGGGCATCACCGACATCCTGGTGAACCACGCCTGGCTGGGCGAACGCATCGAAGCCGCGCTGGGCGACGGCCGGGCGTACGGCGTGCGGCTGCGCTATTCGGCCGAGTCCCCCGCCCTGGAAACGGCGGGCGGCATCGCGCGCGCCCTGCCCTTCTTCCAGGACCGGCCCTTCCTGGTCCTGAACGGCGACGTCTGGTGCGACTGGGATCCCGCGCGGGCGCCGCGCCTAGCGGCCGCCTGGCCGGCCGATCGGCTGGCCCACCTGGTCCTGGTGGACAATCCCGCCCATCACCCGGCGGGCGATTTCACGCTGCGGGCCGACAACCTGGTCGAACCGCCCGCCGACGTCGCGGCCGCCACGCTGACCTTCGCGGGCATCGGCCTGTACCGCCCGGCCCTGTTCGCCGGCACCGACCCGGACCGGCCCGCGCCGCTGGCGCCGCTGCTGCGCCGGGCCATGGCGGCGCGCGCCGTGAGCGGCGAACGGCACGCGGGGCGATGGATCGACGTCGGCACGCCCGCGCGCCTGGCGGCGCTGGACGCCGAACTGACCGGCCGCACGGCCGGCCGGGAAGCCTGACCGCATCCGTAAAATCGCAACCGGATGTAGGCGCGGTCCCAGCGGAACCGCGAAACCGTTTATCCTAATTGGTTTCGCACCCGCGCCTTCACGCGGCGCGGCGCTTTATGCAAGCCTCAAGCAATTCGGGAATTTCGTCATGTCGCTCGGCCCCAAACGCCCCACCTTCAAACCCACGCCCTACGGCTACACCCGCCGCAGCCGCGGGATCCCCCGCTGGCTGCTACTGCTGATCACCGGCGTGGTCCTGGGGGCCGGCGGCGTGCTGTTCCTGCAGCGCAGCTACGGCCCGCAGCGCCTCACCGTCGAACAATCCGAACAACTGCGCTCGGACCTGAATACCGCCAACCTGGAAAGCCAGCGTCTGTCCATCGAGTCTGAAAAGATCAAGACCGAAATCAAGCAGGCGCGCCAGGACCAGCAGGAACAGGCCACCCGCGCCGAACAGCTGCGCAAGCAGGCCGCCGACATGCAGGCCGGCGTCGCCAGCCTGATCGAGGCCATTCCCCCCGATCCGCGCGGCACCTCGCCGGGCATCCGCGGCGCCGACATGATCGTGCGCGACGACGGCGTCGACTACCGCATCCTGCTGATCCAGGACCTGCCGGAAGGCCAGTCCGAGGCCCCCACCCTGCGCGGCCAGATCAAGCTGATCGCCCAGGGGTCCTATCCCAACGGCAACACGGCCTACGTCGACCTGGCCACCCAGGCCCTGGACATGGGCCGCTACATCGTCGTCGACGGCCGGGCCGAACTGCCGAACAAGGCCTTCCGCCCGCGCCAGGTCACCATCCAGATCATGGCCGACGGATCCGACAAGGTCATCGCCACGCGCACCTTCCGCGTCACCGCCGCGCGCTGACCCCGTCAGGAAACGTGCTGCAGGAAATCGCGCAGGCGCTGACTGGGCGGCTGGCTGAGCAGCGTCGCGGGATCGCCGTCCTCGGCGATCTTGCCGCCGTCCATGAAGATCAGCCGGCTGCCGACCTTGCGGGCGAATTCCATTTCGTGGGTGACCACGATCATGGTCATGCCCGCCTCGGCCACGTCCTGCATCACCTTCAGGACCTCGTGGCGCAATTCCGGATCCAGCGCGGACGTCGGTTCGTCGAACAGCATCAGCAGCGGCTTGATGGCCAGCGCGCGGGCGATCGCCACGCGCTGCTGCTGGCCGCCGGACAGTTGGCCCGGATAATGGCCGGCGC
>CBFGXR010000142.1:0-5669 GCA_965652675.1 uncultured Castellaniella sp. | reverse complement strand
CGGGATGACGTCGTTCATATCGAATTTCTAGATCAAATAGCGTGAATTTCTGCCGTTGTTGATCCAATTATATGATTTCATAATGGCGGCATCCCTTCATTGGAGCCGATCATGTCTCGACGAGCCGTCACCCGCATTCTTCCCGCCCAGCCCACCCAGGACGGCGCCGGCGTACGCCTGCTGCGCGCCCTGGGGCACCAGCGGTAGTACCGCATGGACCCCTTCCTGATGCTGGACGCGTTTTCCTCCGACGATCCGGACGATTACATTGCCGGCTTTCCGCCCCACCCGCATCGCGGCTTCGAGACCGTGACCTACATCGTCGACGGCCACATGCGCCACCGCGACCACCTGGGCAACGAAGGCGACCTGAAGGCGGGCGGCGTGCAATGGATGACCGCCGGGCGCGGCATCATCCACGAGGAAATGCCCCAGCAGGAAAACGGCCTGCTGCGCGGCTTCCAGATCTGGCTGAACCTGCCGGCGGCCGACAAGATGCAGCCCGCGCACTACCGCGACATTCCGGCCGAATCGCTCGCGGTGGCCGGACTGCCCGAAGGCGGTTTCATCAAGCTGATCGCCGGCACCATCCCCTGGGCGACCTGCCCCCTGCGGGGGCCGGGCCAGGCAAACCCCGCGACCCAGCCGCTGATCGCCGACATCCGCGTCATGCCGGGGCAGTCCGTGGACATTCCGGTCCCGGCGACCCATCAGGCGCTGCTGTATGTGTTCGAAGGCAGGCTGGCCGCGGACGACCGGACGGTCGAATCCGGGCATACCGTCTGGTTCGGCGATCAGGGCGATACGCTGCGGATTGCGGCGGCGGCCGGGTCGGATGACGGCGTTCGGGTCCTGCTGCTGGCCGGCAAGCCGCTGAACGAGCCCGTCGTCCAGTACGGCCCCTTCGTCATGAATACGCCCGAGGAAATCGAGCAGGCCCTGCGCGATTACCGGGACGGCGCCTTGGCGCAGTAGGCCGTCCCGGGGGATGGCCGGGAATCAGTCGTCCCAGCCGCGGCCGCGATGGCCGCGGTCGTGCTTCCAGTTTTCCTTCCAGTACTTGCGCTGGTGGCGGTCGTAGTGACCGCGATCCGCCCAGCCCTGGCGGTAGCCGGGGCCGGGCACGTAGACCGGTTCGGGCACCACGACCACGCGCGGACGGTGGTAGTAGCGCGGCGGCGGGGGCGGGTAGTAGGCCGGTCCGCCCCAGATGACGCCGGGGATGCCGATGGAAATGCCGACGTCCACGTCGCCCGCGTGGGCCGCCGGTCCCGCCATCAGCACGCCGGCGAACAGGGCTGCCGCAACGATGCTTTTCTTCATGTGATTGTCCTGCGGAGTCGAGAGGGCCCCATTGTGGCCCGTCCGGATGGCTGGATTGTGAATCCTCGGAGGACAGTCGCTTCAAAAGGCTACCGGCGCGCGGCTTTGGCGGCGGGATCGGAACAACTCTTCACGTTTGTTGCGCAAGGTCGCCCGATCCGCGCCGGATCTAGGCGGCGTGATCGGCGAAGAACGCCAGCGTCCGATCCCAGGCCAGCGCCGCCGAGGCCGGGTGGAGGGCCGCGGTGCCGTCGCGTCCGAAGGCGTGGCCGGCTTCCGGATAGACGTGGACCGGCAGGCCGGGCTGCGCCGCCTGGATGGCCTGCACGTCCGACAGCGGGATCGAGCCGTCCTTGCCGCCGAAGTGCATCTGCACCGGAATCCGGGGCGTATCGTGGGCGTGGCGCGCGATGCCGCCGCCGTACCAGCAGGACGCGGCGGCGAAGGTGTCGCTCAGGCAGGCGGCGCGCCAGGACAGGTAGCCGCCCCAGCAGTAGCCCGTCACCAGGCGCACGGCCTGGCCGTCGAGGGCGGCGGCGGCCGCCTCGATGTCCAGCAGGGCGTCCTCGTCGCGGATCGTCTTGCGCAGGGCCAGGCCGCGGTCCCGGCCCGCATCGTCGTAGTTCAACTGCAGGCCGGGTTCACCGCCCGCCGCCCGGTCGAACAGGGACGGGCAGATCGCCCGGTAGCCCCGCGCCGCGAAACGGTCCGCCATCTGGCGGATGTGCGCGTTGATGCCGAAGATTTCCGGCAGCACCACGATGCCCGTCCGGGCGTCTTCAGGTCCGCACAGATAGGCGGTGAACGAATGGCCGTCGGCGGCCGTGAGGGTGATGTCCATGTCCGGGATCCTTGTGGTGAGGGGGCGCCCTGTCGTCCTGGTCCAGCCGGGCGGTCGCCGTCCGGATCGGCGGGGCCGGGAGCGGCCTCGCCGCGTCAGGGACGGACGGGACGCTGGATGCCGGCGGCTTCCAGGCGGCGCAGGGGATCCTGTCGATAATACCCCACCAGCAGCTGGTACCAGTCGGGCCAGGCCGCCGCCATCGCCCAGGGGTCGATGAAGAAGCTTTCCGAACTGACCGCGAAGAACTCCGCCGGATCCTGGGCCGCGTAGGGATCCAGCGGCAGTTCCGCGTACCATCCGGCGGCCTCGTCGGACTCCGGGTCCACGTCGGGCGGGATGAGCGATTCCACCTCGTCCACCCAATCGCTGAAATCGTCGAAGGTCCGGTCCAGCACCTCGCGCCAATGGCGCGGGTCCAGGTCCCGGTGCGCGCGCAGCCCCGGCACGCCGTCCGCGCCCCCGTCGCGCTGGTCGAGCTTGTGGGCGAATTCGTGGATCACCACGTTCGCCCCCGCGTCCGCTCCGGCGCGCGCGTCTTCCCAGGACAGGATCACCGGGCCGCCTTCCCAGGATTCGCCCGAGGTTTCCTGCTCGTATTCGTGGACCACGCCCGCCTCGTCGGTTTCGGTGCGTGGCACCAGGAAGCCGCCCGGGTAGACCACGATCTGCGCCCAGCCCCGGTACAGGGACGTGTCCAGGCCCAGGACCGGCAGGGCGGCCTGCACCGCGATCGAGCGGCGCATGTCCGGCGTCACCCGCAGGCCGTGGGCGCCGTGGAAGGACTTGTTCGCCAGGATCCAGGCCGTGTGCCGGCGCAGGGTTTCGGATTCCTGTTCGTCCAGGCCGCGCAGGAAGCCGTGCCGCGCCAGCAGGGGCGGCCAGACGCGCGCGTCCAGCGAGGCCAGGGCCTGCCCGGATTCCCGGTCGCGGGCGTCGCGTCCCGTCAGCCAGCGCAGCATGGCGGAATCCTGGATGGGGGGCTGGGCGGGGCGGCCGGCCGGGCGGCGCGAGTGTGGCGTAGCGTCCTCATGGATCCCGATTGTAATTTCATTATCCGAAAAATGCCGGTACAATGGAGAGTCCTGGGGCCGATTTGGCTTCGACGTGGGTCGCAAAACAGGATAGTGCATACCGAGCACCAGTACGCTCGTAAATCCACTGGAAAACTACAAACGCCAACGACGAGCGTTTCGCTCTGGCCGCTTAAGCGGTGAGCCGCTGCACCGACTGGTCCCTGGGTCGGGTGGGGTCAAACCCACAGCAGCGTCATCTACAGGGAATCGGGTTCGACCAGGTCGCTGGGTCGGGTCTTAAATCAGTGCGAATCGCCAAGGAAGGGCCTGTCGTCCGGCATGATCCGAGGTTAAAACCCAAAATAGGCCGACTAAGTATGTAGAGCTACTTGCGGAGGGCTTGCGGACGGGGGTTCAATTCCCCCCGGCTCCACCAGAACACCGGCCAGTATTGCCCACTGGCATCCAGGATCCCCGGGGAAGTCGATTCCTTGGGGATTTTTTTCGTCCATCCCGGCTCAGCTTGCGCAGGCGCCGGCCTCGTACCAGCCCCTGCTGCGGTTGACGATCCGCACGACCAGCAGCATCACCGGCACCTCGATCAGCACCCCCACCACGGTGGCCAGCGCCGCGCCGGACTGGAAGCCGAACAGGCTGATGGCCGCGGCCACGGCCAGCTCGAAGAAATTGGACGCGCCGATCAGGGCCGACGGGCAGGCGATGTCGTGCCGTTCGCCCGTCCGGCGATTGAGCCAGTAGGCCAGGCCGGAATTGAAGAGGACCTGGATCAGGATGGGCACGGCCAGCATGGCGATCACCAGCGGCTGGCGCAGGATGGCCTCGCCCTGGAAGGCGAACAGCAGCACCAGCGTCAGCAGCAGGGCGGCCATGGAAAGCGGACCGATGCGGGCCAGCGCGGCGTCGAAGGCGGCTTGCCCCTTGTTCAGCAAGGCGCGGCGCCAGAGCTGCGCCAGGATGACCGGGATCACGATGTACAGCCCGACCGACACCAGCAGCGTGGCCCAGGGCACGGTGATGGACGACAGGCCCAGCAGCAGGCCGACGATGGGGGCGAAGGCGAACACCATGATGGTGTCGTTCAGGGCGACCTGCGACAGCGTGAACACGGGGTCGCCGCCGGTCAGGCGGCTCCAGACGAACACCATGGCCGTGCAGGGCGCGGCCGCCAGCAGGATCAGCCCGGCGACGTAGCTGTCCAGCTGATCGGCGGGTAGCCAGGGGGCGAAAACCTGCCGGATGAACAGCCACCCGAGCACCGCCATGGAAAACGGTTTGACGGCCCAGTTGATGAACAGCGTCACGCCGATGCCGCGCCAGTGCCGCTTGACCTGGCCCAGGGCGCCGAAATCCACCTTGAGCAGCATCGGGATGATCATCACCCAGATCAGCAGGCCGACGGGGAGGTTCACCCGGGCGATCTCCAGGCGCCCGATGGCCTGGAATACATCGGGTGCGAGTTGACCCAGCGCGATGCCGAGCACGATGCACAGGAATACCCAGAGCGTCAGGTAGCGCTCGAACGGGCTCATGGACGATGCGGCCGGTGCGCGGCCGGCCGTTTCGGCGTTGGCGCTCATGCGGACGTTTCCGATTGCCGGCCGATGTCCTGCAGTTCGCGTTGCAATGACAGGGCGTCCAGTTGATGGATGGGGAGAGACAGCAGCAGTTCGATGCGCTTGTGGAGTATCAGCGCGGTATCCCGGAATGCCTTGAGCCGTTGTGCCTCCGGTCCTTCGACCGCGGCGGGGTCGGGGACTCCCCAGTGCGCCGAGACCGGTTTGCCCGGCCAGAACGGGCAGGTTTCGCCCGCGGCGTTGTCGCAGACGGTGAAAATGAAGTCGAATACCGGCGCTCCTGGCGCCGCGAATTCGTCCCAGCTCTTGCTGCGGTAGCCGGCCGTCGGCATGCGCAGCCGCTCCAGCGTGGCCAGTGCCAGGGGGTGCACTTCGCCTTTGGGCCGGCTGCCCGCCGAACAGGCGCGAAAACGGCCCTGGCCGAGCGCGTTGAGGATGCCTTCGGCGAGGATGGATCGGGCCGAATTGCCCGTGCAGATGAACAGTGCGTTGTAGCGGGTGTCGGTGGTCATGGGCGTTTGCGTCAGCAACGGAAATGGGGAGGATCGCCGGCTTCGTTGACGGCGCACGTGCCGCCCTGGCAGCAGTGTTCGGTCAGATAGCCGAGCAGCCCGTTCATCCGGGCGAAGTCGGCGCGATAAATGAGGTTGCGGCCCTGTTGTTCGATCGTGACGAGGCCCGCGTGGGCCAGTTCCTTCAGGTGAAAGGACAGCGCGTTGCGCGCCACATCGAGCTGGCCGGCGAGGGTGCTGGGCGTCAGCCCCGCGGGACCGGTCACCACCAGGGCCCGGAACACGCGCAGGCGCTGGGGATGGGCCAGGGCGCCGAGGGCTGAGATCGCTTGGGTTTCGTTCATTGTTCAATGATACAACATTTATTGAATTATATGCGGGT
>CBFGXR010000141.1:0-5672 GCA_965652675.1 uncultured Castellaniella sp. | reverse complement strand
CGGCGTGCGGGACGATGGCGGCCGCGCCGGCCGCCACGGCGGTCTCCATGTAGGCGCGGCCGTCCGAGGCGATCCCGGGGCAGGCGAAAAATACGTCGCCCGGCCGCAGCTGGCGCGAATCCAGGCAGAGATCCGCCTTGCGATCGACCCTCTCGTCCAGCCAGGCCATGATGTCTAATAGGATCATTGTGTGCGTCCCCCCTGCTCCGCCACGGCCACCAGGGAATCCACGGGCGCGTCCGGCCGCACGCCGAGACGGCGCAGGGTGCTTGAAACGATGTCGGAAAAGACGGGTGCGGCCACGCGGCCGCCATAATACCCCCCCGCGCCCGGCTCATCGATGGACACGGCCACGACGATGCGCGGATCGGACACCGGTGCCAGGCCCACGAAGGACCCGCGATATTTGGTCTTGCTGTACTGGCCGTTGACGATCTTGCGCGCCGTGCCGCTCTTGCCCGCCACCCGGTAGCCCTGGACCCGCGCGAGCTTGGCGCCGTCCGGACCGGCGGCGGCTTCCAGCATGCCGCGCATCAGCAGGGCGATCTGGGGCGTGTAGACCTGGACGCTGGTGGGCTGGCCTTCGCGGCGCAGCAGGGACAGCGACACCATGTCGCCGTTGCGGGCGAAGACGGTGTAGGCGTGCGCGACCTGGAGCAGGGACACGGACAGCCCGTAGCCGTAGGCCATGGTGGCGCGCTCGATCGGCCGCCAGCGCTGCCAGGGCCGCAGGCGCCCCGAGGCCATGCCGGGGAAATGCGTCTGCGGCACGCGGCCGAAGCCCAGCGCCGAAAATTTCTCCCACATCGCCTGGGACGACAGACGCTCGGAGATCATGGTCATGCCGATGTTGCTGGAACGCTGGATGATGCCGCCCACGTCCAGCACGCCATTGCGGCTGACGTCGGAGATCACGGCGCCCTGATAGCTGTAGCGGCCGTTGCCCGTGTCGAACTGCGTGTGGGTCGTGATCTTGCCCTCGTCCAGGGCCAGCGCGGCCGTGAACGGCTTCATGATGGAGCCGGGCTCGAACGTGTCGGTCACGACGCGGTTGCGCAGCGCCTGCCCCGTGCGTTCCGAGGTGTCGTTCGGATCGTAGGACGGCAGGTTGACCATCGCCAGGATCTCGCCCGAACGGGCGTCCAGCACGATGGCCGCCGCCGCGCGCGCCTGGTGTTCCTTCATGGCGGCCTTGAGGGCCGTGTAGGTGTCGAACTGGATGCCGGCGTCGATGGACAGCTGCAGGTTCTGGCCGTCGACCGGCGGTACCACGGCCTGGACGTCCTCGACCACGCGGCCCAGCCGGTCGCGGATCACCCGGCGGGAACCCGGCTGGCCCGAGAGCCGGTCGTTGAACGCCAGTTCGATGCCTTCGATGCCGCGATCCTCGATGTTGGTGAAGCCGACGATGTGCGCCATCACTTCGCCTTCCGGATAGAAGCGGCGCGTCTCGGCCAGCTGCTGGACCCCGGGGACCTTCAGCTGCTGGATGGACCTGGCCGTGTCCGCGGCCACCTGCCGCTGCAGGTAGACGAAATTCTTGTCCTCGTCCTGGGTGCGCTGGCGCAATTCGGCCGGCTTGATGCCCAGCAGGCGCGCCAGGTCGGCGACCTGGGCGTCGCTGGCCTTGTGGAAGTCCTCGGGGATCGCCCAGATGGCCTTGGCCGGCACGCTGGAAGCCAGCACCACCGAGCCGCTGCGGTCCAGGATCTTGCCGCGCGAAGCCTGCAGGACCAGGGTGCGCTCGTAACGGCGCTCGCCCTGGCGCTGCAGGAATTCATTGGACAGGATCTGCAGGTTCAGCGCCTTGGCGGCCAGCGCGGCGAAGCCCAGCATGAGCACGATCACCACCAGCCGCGCGCGCCAGAAGGCCGGGCGGCTCGCCAGCACGGGGCTTTCGTGGAAACCGAAGCGCTTCATGGCTGCCCCCCCTGCGCGGCGGGGGCCGGCTGCTGCAGATAGATCGTGCGGTCCGGCGTCACCGAAACCAGATGCAGATCCGAGCGGGCCAGCGAATCGATGCGGGCGTTGCGGGCCAGTTCCGCCCGCTCGAGCTGCAGGCGGCGCCATTCCTCGTCCAGTTCATGAGCGTGGGACTTCAGCCGTTCGGACGCCACGAACAGTTCGCGCGTCTGGAAGCGCACCGTGACCAGCGAAATCGCCGAAGCCATCAGCAGCAATGCCAGGAACAGGGTCAGCCGGATCATCGCGCGGTCCTCCCCGCCCGGCGCAGTGCGGACGCGCGGCCCGGCAGACGGACGAAACCGGCGGCCTCGTCCGGCGACAGGGGCGTGTCGGTGCGTTCGGCCACCCGCAGCACGGCCGAACGCGCGCGGACATTGTCCGCCACCTCGGCCTCGTCCGCCTGCACGCGGCCCAGCAGGGTGACGTAGGGCTGCGGCATGTCCCGCTCGGGGATCGGCAGGCGCGCGCGGTCCCGGCCCGGATGGGCGGCGGCGGCGAGGCACTGCTTGACCATGCGGTCTTCCAGCGAGTGGAAGCTGATCACGGCCAGGCGCCCGCGCGCGCGCAGGCGCGTCAGCGCTGCCGGGAGGGTGTGCGCGAGCTGCGCGAGCTCTTCATTGATGTGAATCCGTACAGCTTGAAAGGTGCGGGTGGCCGGGTGTTGACCCTTTTCGCGCGTACGGACGGTACCGGCGACGAGCTGGGCAAGTTCGCCCGTGGTGCGCAGCGGCCCGGATTGGCGGCGCGCAACAATCGCCTTTGCAATCTGGAAAGCAAACCGTTCTTCGCCATAATCTGCGATGACCTCCTTGATCTGTTCCTGGTCGGCTTCGGCCAGCCATTGCGCCGCCGTCTGTCCACGGCTGGTGTCCATGCGCATGTCCAGCGGGCCATCCCGCATGAACGAGAATCCGCGTTCCGCCTCGTCGATCTGGGGCGAGGACACGCCCAGGTCCAGCAGCACGCCGTCCACCCGGTCGATGCCCAGGCGGTCCAGCTGCGCATCCAGCGTGGCGAAGCCGTCGTGGGCGATCTCGACCCGGCCGTCGGCGGCACGCAGGGCCTGGGCCTCGGCGATGGCCGCGGGGTCCTTGTCGAACACCAGCAGCCGCGCCCCCGGGGCCAGCCGGCTCAGCAGCAGGCGGCTATGCCCCCCGCGGCCGAAAGTCCCGTCCACGTACACCCCGTCCAGCGGCGGAGCCTGCTCCGCGGGCACCGCCGACCGACGGCCGAACGCGGGACTCAACAATGCGTCGATGGCCGGTTCCAGCAGAACGGTGCGATGGGAATACGCCATGTGCGGGTTCAGAAAGAAATCTGTTCAAGAATGGCCGGATCGAGGTTGCCCACATCCGCCATGCAGCGCGCCTCCCATTGGGCGCGATCCCACAATTCGAAGTTCGACCCCAGCCCCAGCAGCATGACGTCCCGGTTCAGGCCGGCCGCCGCGCGCAGTTCCGGCGCCACCAGGATGCGGCCCGCCCCGTCCATGTCCACGTCCTGGGCGTTGCCCAGCAGCAGGCGCTGCAGGGGACGCGCCGAGGCCGGCAGCGCCGCGATCTGCTTGCGCTTTTCTTCCCAGATGGAGCGGGGATAGAGCATCAGGCAGCCGTCCGGATGCCGCGTCAGTGTCAGGCGCCCCTGTTCCTCGGATTGCAGGACGTCACGATGCCGGGCCGGAATGGACATCCGGCCCTTGGCATCCAGCGTGAGCGCGCTGCTTCCTTGAAACACGAGGGGTTTCCTCCCACTTCATGACACAAAAAACTACTTTGTCCCACTCTACGGGATGGATCGAGGCCGGTCAAGGCAAAAATTGAAATTTATTCAATGACAACAAGCACTTACAACTATTTTTAAGAATTGATCGAGAAACAAAAACCTGAAAAATCAATAGATTGGAAAATAAACTGAAAGTCCTTTATCAGGTCGAGGCCTTTGCGGCCGGCGGCCGGCGCCGGCCCGACCTGCACCAAATCCCGATTGACACGCCCAGGGCCAGTCGATGTAATGAACTTTCACCATCCGGGCTGAAACACCGGCATTCCCGGGTGCCAGACTCGAAAGCATCCGAGCCTTTTTTGCGTATGCCTGCGATTTCGTCAGTCACCAGAAAGGAGTTCTTCACATGTCGGATCAGACCCATCTCCCCCACTCGCGCCGCCATTTCCTGCAATCCGTCGGGACCACGGGCGGCCTCCTGATGCTCGGCGGCGTGCTGCCGCTGCATCGCGCCCTGGCCGCAAGCGCCCCGCCCGCCATCAATCTGGGCCAGGTCCTGCCCATGACGGGCTCTGCGGCCGAATTCGGCCCCTATTACCGCGACGCGGTGAAGCTCGCCGTCGACCAGATCAACACGGCCGCCAAGGAAGTCTTCGGCGGCCCCATCATCGCCCACCACGTCACGGCCGACAGCGCCACCCTGCCGACGGTCGGCGTCCAGGCGGCCCGCCAGATGATCGACACCCAGCACACGCCGGTCCTCATCAACGGCTGGTCCAGCGGCGTCACGGTCGCCGTGGCGACCTCGGTCACCATCCCGTCCGGCGTCCTGCAGATCGGCAACGGCACCACGTCGCCGCTGGTCAGCGTGCTGCCCGCCGACGCCAAGGCCGACCTGCTGTTCCGCACCAGCGCGTCCGACGCCATGCAGGGTGTGGTAGCCGCCCAGTTCGTCAACGGCGAAATCGACCCGAACTACAAGTTCAAGCGCGTCGCCACCATCTACATCAACAACCCCTACGGACAAGGCCTGTCCAACGCCTTCGCCGCCGCCTTCAAGAAACGCGGCGGCACCGTCCTGGCCGAAGTCCCCCACCCGGAAGAAGTCCAGCCGACCTACAAATCCATGCTGTCCCAGGCCCTGAAGGACAAGCCCGACCTGCTCCTCATCGTCAGCTACCCGGCGCACACCATCGCCATCTGCAAGGAGTCCCGCGACACCTTCAACTTCACCCACTGGCAGTTCACCGACGGCAACGCCAGCATCGACATCATCAAGGAAGTCGGCGCCAAGGACATGGACGGCCGCTACGGCACGGCCCCCGGCGAGGACACCACCACGCAGTCCTACAAGGACTTCGCCAAGACCTACCTGGCGACCTACAAATACGACCACTTCCCGCCGTTCACCACCTGCTCGTACGATGCCGGCCTGGTCGCGGGCCTGGCCGTGGCGGCCGCCGTGGCCGGGGGCGCCACCGACGCCGCCAAGATCACGGGCACGATGCTGCGCGACGAACTGCGCAAGGTCTCCAACCCGCCGGGCGAAATGATCGACGGCGGCGACCAGGGCCGGGTCACCGCGATGCTCAAGGCGCTGAAGGACAAGAAGAAGATCAACTACAACGGCGTCGCCGGCCCGTGCGACTTCGACAAGAACGGCGACGTCATCACGCCCGTCAACATCTGGAAGTACACCGGGGACAAGATCGAGACGGTGAAGATGGTCGCCGCCAAGGACATCCCGGCCAGTTGACCCGCGCCGCGCGCCACAGGAAAAAGGCCACGTGGCCTTTTTCCTGCGCATCGAACGGCCGGGCTCAGTCCTCCGGCTCTCCGTCCAGGAAGCGGGACACGCGCTTTTTTTCGGGCAGGATGCCCTGCGGCCGATACAGCACGATGAGCGCCAGCAGCAGCCCCACGAAGGCCCAGCGCTGGAAGGACATGCGCGAAGCCACGTCGGGGGCGACCCCCTGCAGGGCGAT
>CBFGXR010000140.1:0-5674 GCA_965652675.1 uncultured Castellaniella sp. | reverse complement strand
GCCTGCGGCCAGCTGGCGGGGGAAGTCCGCGACCGGACGCGCATCACCGAACGGCATTGGCCGACCAGGGCACGGACCGGGCGGCATTTTCGTCCATCATCCGCGCCAGCAGTTCGTGGTCCAGGCTGCCCCAGTTCACGCCGATGCGGATCGGCTTGTCGTGGCGGCAGGCGACCTCGATCATCTGCGCGAAGTTGTCGTCGCGGCGCTTGCCGCCGCCCATGTTGCCGGGATTGATGCGGTATTTGGACAGCGCCTGGGCGCAGTCCGGGAACTGGGTCAGCAGCTTGTGGCCGTTGTAGTGGAAGTCCCCCACCAGGGGGACCGGCACGTTCATGCGGTCCAGGACATCGCGCAGGGCGGCGACCTGGGCGGCGGCCTCCGGCGTGTTGACGGTGACGCGCACCAGTTCGGACCCGGCCTGCCAGAGCTCGCGCACCTGCTGCGCGGTGGCCCGGGGATCGGCCGTGTCGGTGTTGGTCATGGACTGCACCACGACCGGAGCGTCGCCGCCCACCCGGACCACGTGGCCGCCCCAGCGCACGGCGACGCCGCGGGTCGGCCGCCGGGGCGCGGCGGCCGGGTCGGGATGCACGGAATCGGGAGTCATTGACGCAAGGCCTTCAGCCAATCGAACACCAGCCATTGTTCAGGCACCCAGCCGCGGTTGACGGCGTACACGCCGACCACGCAGAACAGCACCAGGATCAGCAGCAGCCAGGCCCAGGTGCGGTGAGCCGGCTCGCCCTTGGGCGTCATGTCGGCCTGCTGCAGCGCGCGCCGCGCGCCCAGGGCCGTGACGGCGGGCCGGGGCCGGGTCGGGCCGACCGCGTCGTCGAGGAGTTTCAGGGCGGCGTCCACGTCGGTTTCGAGGAAGCGCGCATAGTTGCGCACCAGCCCGCGCAGGGGCACGCCTTCGGGCAGCCGCGACCAGTCGCAGGCTTCGAGGTGACCCAGCTGCACGGCGGAATACTTGATGCGCGCGGAGACTTCGGACAGCGACAGGCCGCGCGTCTCGCGCATGGCTCTCAGCGCATCGCCCAGCGACAGCGCCTCCTGGCCTTGGGCCGAGTCCAGGCGCCGCAGCCCGTCGTGGGAGGTTTCGCTCATCCATGCTCCTTTTTGCGTATGACGATCTTGGCCCGGTCGGGCAGCCGTTCGGTGATGCGCGTCCGGTCGCGGACTTCCCCCGCCAGCTGGCCGCAGGCGGCGTCGATGTCGTCGCCGCGCGTCTTGCGCACCGTCACCACCAGCCCCGCGTCGGTCAACTGCTGCGAGAACAGGCGGATGCGCGCCGCCGGGGAACGCCGCAGGCCGGACTGCGGAAAGGGATTGAAGGGAATCAGGTTGAACTTGCAGCGCACCCGCTTCGCGATGTCGATCAGCTGGCGCGCGTGCTCGTCGGCGTCATTCACCCCGTCGAGCATAATATATTCGAAGGTGATGAAATCGCGCGGCGCGTGTTCCAGGTAGCGGTTGCAGGCGTCGAGCAGTTCGTCCAGCGGATGCTTGCGGTTCAGCGGCACCAGCCGGTCGCGCAGTTCGTCGTTGGGCGCGTGCAGCGACACCGCCAGCGCCACCGGACAATCGCGCGCCAGGCGGTCCATCATGGGGACCACGCCGGACGTGGACACGGTCACGCGGCGGCGCGACAGGCCGTAGGCGTGGTCGTCCAGCATCAGGCGCAGGGCGCCCAGGACCTGGTCGTAGTTCAGCAGGGGTTCGCCCATGCCCATCATGACGACATTGCTGACGGCCCGGTGGGCGTCCTCGACCGGCGCGCCGCCGAGGCGGGCGGCGGTCGGGTCGTCGCGCAGGGCGCGGTTGGCGTACCAGAGCTGGCCGACGATCTCGGCCGTGCTCAGGTTGCGGCTGAAGCCCTGGTAGCCCGTGGAGCAGAACGGACAGGCCACGGTGCAACCGGCCTGGCTGGAAATGCACAGCGTGCCGCGGTCGGCTTCGGGGATGAAGACGGTCTCGATGGCGTTGCCCAGCCCCATGTCGAACAGCCACTTGCGGGTGCCGTCGGAGGAACGCTTTTCCAGGTTCAGGGGGGGGCGCCTGCACGACGCAATGGGTTTCCAGGCGGGCGCGGAAGTCCTTGGCCAGGTCGCTCATGTCCTGGAACCGGTCGACGCCGCGCTGGTGCACCCACTGCGACAGCTGGCGCGCGCGGAAGGGCTTGCCGCCCCATTGCGCCACGAGCGATTCGAGGGAAGCCGGGTCCAGACCCAGGACGTTGATGGTTTCGTCGGACATGTGCGGGGATTCAGCCGGGCCCCGGCCGCGGCCGGGGCCCGCGCCGCGATCAGCGGCTGTGGATGTTGCTTTCGGGGAAGAAGAAGGCGATTTCGACCGCCGCCGTTTCCGGCGCGTCGGAGCCGTGCACCGCGTTGGCGTCGATGCTTTCGGCGAAGTCGGCGCGGATCGTGCCCGGCGCGGCCTTCTTGGGATCGGTCGCGCCCATCAGGTCGCGGTTCTTGGCGATGGCGGATTCGCCTTCCAGCACCTGGACGAACACCGGGCCCGAGACCATGAAGTCGACCAGGTCCTTGAAGAAGGGGCGTTCCTTGTGCACGGCGTAGAAGCGCTCGGCCTCGCCGCGCGAGAGCTGGCGCAGCTGGGCGGCGATGACGGTCAGGCCGGCCTTTTCGAAACGGGCGACGATCTCGCCGATGACGTTCTTGGCGACGGCGTCGGGCTTGATGATGGAAAGGGTGCGTTCAATAGCCATGGAAATTTCCGGTAGGGAATGGAAAACGGGTTTCCGGTGAAATGTAGAATGACACCGCCGCGGCCGCCCCGGAAACCGGGCCGGCGATCGGGTCTTGTGGTCAACCGCGCATTTTACCATGGGCGGTTTTCTCCCCATGCGCCTAAAATGATCGTTTTTTCGCCGCCAGCCTCTCTTTTTCCCAGTCCCAGAAGAACCCATGAGCGATTCCGCCTCCCCCTCCCTGCCCAAGAGCTTCGAACCCCAGGACATCGAGTCCCGCTGGTATGACGAGTGGAATCGCCGCGGCCTGTTCGCCGGGGGCCGGCACGTCGAGCCCGCCGCCGGCCGGGCGCCGGAATCCTTCGCCATCCAGTTCCCGCCGCCCAACGTCACCGGCACCCTGCACATGGGGCACGCCTTCAACCAGACGATCATGGACGGCCTGATCCGCCATCACCGCATGCGCGGCGACGACACGGTCTTCATCCCCGGCACGGACCACGCCGGGATCGCCACCCAGATCGTGGTGGAACGCCAGCTGGACGCCCAGGGCGTGTCGCGCCACGACCTGGGCCGCGACCGGTTCCTGGAACGCGTCTGGGCCTGGAAGGAACAGTCCGGCAGCACCATCACCGGCCAGTTCCGCCGCCTGGGCTCGTCCTGCGACTGGACGCGCGAATACTTCACCATGGACGAACGCCTGTCGCGCGGCGTGGTGGAGGTCTTCGTGCGCCTCTACGAACAGGGCCTGATCTACCGCGGCAAGCGCCTGGTGAACTGGGATCCGGTGCTGGGCACGGCGGTGTCCGACCTGGAGGTCGTCAGCACCGAAGAAGACGGCCACATGTGGGAAATCCGCTATCCGCTGGCCGAGCCCGTGGACGGGCTGACCCACCTGGTGGTCGCCACCACCCGCCCGGAAACCATGCTGGGCGACGTCGCCGTGATGGTGCACCCCGAGGACGAGCGCTACGCCCACCTGATCGGCCGCAGCGTCGTCCTGCCCCTGGTCGGGCGCGAGATCCCCGTCATCGCCGACGACTACGTCGACCGCGCATTCGGCACGGGCGTGGTCAAGGTCACCCCCGCGCACGACTTCAACGACTATGCCGTCGGCCAGCGCCACGGCCTGGACATGATCAGCGTGCTGACGCTGGACGCGAAGATCAGCGGCGAGGCCCCCGAGGCCTATCGCGGCCTGGACCGCTTCGAGGCCCGCAAGCGCGTCGTCGCCGACCTGGAATCCCAGGGTCTGCTGCAACAGGTGCGCGCCCACAAGCTCATGGTGCCGCGCGGCGACCGCACCAACAGCGTGATCGAACCCATGCTCACCGACCAGTGGTTCGTGGCCATGAGCAAGCCGGCGCCCGAGGGCAGCCTGCACCCCGGCCAGAGCATCACCCAGGTGGCCCTGGACGTGGTGGCCGACGGCCGCGTGAAGTTCGTCCCGGAAAACTGGACCGCCACCTACAACCAGTGGCTGGAAAAGATCCAGGACTGGTGCATTTCGCGCCAGTTGTGGTGGGGCCACCAGATCCCCGCCTGGCATGCGCCCGACGGCCGCATCTTCGTCGCCCGCTCGGCCGAGGACGCCGAACGCCAGGCGCGCGCGGCGGGCGTCGAAGGCCCGCTGACGCGCGACCCGGACGTGCTCGACACCTGGTTCTCGTCGGCCCTGGTGCCCTTCACCGACCTGGGCTGGCCCGACGAGACCCCCGACCTGGCGCGCTACCTGCCGTCCGGCGTGCTGGTCACGGGCTTCGACATCATCTTCTTCTGGGTGGCGCGCATGATCATGATGAGCATGCACCACACCGGCGAAGTGCCCTTCCGCACGGTCTACGTCCACGGCCTGGTCTGCGACATGGAAGGCAAGAAGATGTCCAAGTCCAAGGGCAACACCATCGATCCGGTGGACCTGATCGACGGCATCGCCCTGGACCCGCTGGTCGCCAAGCGCACCGCCGGCCTGATGAACCCGAAGCAGGCCGACGCGATCCGCAAGCGCACCCGCAAGGACTACCCCGACGGCATCCCGGCCTACGGCGCCGACGCGCTGCGCTTCACCATGGCGGCCTACGCCACGCTGGGGCGCAACATCAATTTCGACCTGAAGCGCTGCGAGGGCTACCGCAATTTCTGCAACAAGCTCTGGAACGCCACGCGCTTCGTGCTGATGAACGTCGAAGGCCACGACCTGGGGCGGCCGTCCCCCGGCGACCTGTCCTTCGCCGACCGCTGGATCATCGACGGCCTGCAGCGGCTGATCGACGAAGTGGACGCCGGCTTCGGCCAGTACCGCTTCGACCAGATCGCCGACCGCCTGTACCACTTCATCTGGGACGAATACTGCGACTGGTACGTGGAACTGGCCAAGGTCCGCCTGCAGACGGGCGACGCCGCGCAGCAGGCCGCCGCGCGCCGCACCCTGATCCACGTGCTGGAAACCCTGCTGCGCCTGGTCCACCCGATCATGCCCTTCATCACCGAGGAACTGTGGCAGAAGGTCTCGGTGGCGGCCGGCGTGCGCGCCGAGGGCACGCCCGCCAGCATCAGCGTCCAGCCCTGGCCGGCCGCCCGCGACGACCTGCGCGACGCGGACGCCGCCGGGCGCATGGCCGCGCTGAAGTCGCTGACCGACGCGATCCGCGCCCTGCGCGGGGAAATGGGCCTGGCACCGGGCCAGCGCGTGCCGCTGCTGGTCCAGGGCGCCGAGGCCGGGCTGGACGAACTGGCGCCCTATCTGGTGGCGCTGGCGCGCCTGGAAAGCGTCCAGGCCGTCGACCGGCTGCCGGACCTGGGCGCGCCCGTCCAGGTGGTCGGCACCACGCAGCTGATGCTGCACGTGGAGATCGACCTGGACGCCGAGCGCGCCCGCCTGGACAAGGAAATCGACCGCCTGGAAAAGGAGATCGCCAAGGCCTCCGGCAAACTGTCGAACGCCAGCTTCGTCGAGCA
>CBFGXR010000139.1:0-5731 GCA_965652675.1 uncultured Castellaniella sp. | reverse complement strand
CGAGGAGGAATCCCTGTGAGCTGCCCCGACTGGCGCGCCCTGGCCGCCTGGCGCAGCTATTACGAATGGCGCGCGCCCGCCGCCGGCCTGACGCGCAACCCGGCCCACGGCGTGCGCGCGCCCCGGATCCCGCACAGCCTGCCCAAGGCCCTGTCCGTGGACCAGGCCCAGGCCCTGCTGGACCGCAGCCACCTGCCGCCCGCCGAAACCCCGATGGAACGGCGCGACATGGCCATGTTCGAGATCCTGTATTCCGGCGGTCTGCGGCTGTCGGAGCTGGTCGGCCTGGACTGGCGGCCGGTGCGCGCGCCCGGCCACGTTTCGCACAGCTGGATCCTGGCCGACGAGGGCGAGGCGGTCGTCCGGGGCAAGGGCGGCAAGACCCGCATCGTGCCGCTGGGCCGCCAGGCCCTGGCCGCCCTGCGGGCCTGGCTGGAGGTCCGCGACGGGCTGCTCAACCCCAAGTCCGGCGAGGACGCCCGGGCCGCGCTGTTCCTGGGTGAACGCGGCCAGCGCATCGGCCCGCGCGTGGTGCAGCTGCGCCTGCAGGCCCTGGCGCAGCGCGTGGGCCTGCCGCTGCACGTGCATCCGCACAGCCTGCGGCACAGCTTCGCCAGCCACCTGCTGCAATCCGCCCAGGATCTGCGCGCCGTCCAGGAACTGCTGGGGCACGCCAACATCTCCACGACCCAGATCTACACCCGGCTGGACTTCCAGCACCTGGCCGCCAGCTACGACCAGGCCCATCCCAGGGCCAGGCGCAAGACCGAAGACTGACGATCGAAAGCGGGCAGGCGGGGCGGACACCGGCCTGCCACGCGGCGGGTCCTACGGCGCCTCGAAGGCCTGCAGCAGCTGCGCCGTATTCCAGCGGAACAGGCCCAGGTAGGTCGCGGCCTCGTGCCCCGGCCGATCCAGCGTGTCCGCGTACAGGGTGCCGCCCGGCTTCACGCCGGTCTCGGCCGCGACCTGCCGCAGGGCGTTCGAATTGCCGCCCTGCTCCAGGAAGATGGCGCGGATGTGATGCGCGCGGATCCGCGCCACCAGGTCCGCCATGGCGCGCGCCGAAGGCTCCGCCTCGCTGGACAGGCCGACCACCGACAGAACCTCGATGCCGTAGGCCGCGCCGAAATAGCCGAAGGCGTCGTGCGACGTCGCCAGGACGCGCCGGTCGGCGGGGATGGCGTCCAGTTTCCGGCGCCATTCGGCGTCGGCCTGGCGCAGCTTGCGCACATAGGCCTCGGCCCGCGCCTGGTAGGCGGAGGCATGGGCCGGATCGGCGTCGGCCAGCCCGCGCGCGACGTTGCGCGCATAGATCACGCCGTTGGACAGGTCCTGCCAGGCATGGGGATCGACGCCGCCATGGTCGTGGCCATGGTCATGATCCGCAGGGTCATGATCATGGTCCGCGTGGTCATGCGCCGCATGATCGTGGTCCGCGTCCCCGTGCCCGTGCGCCTCGCGCGCTTCCTCCTCGTCGTCCAGGCGCCGGGGCTGCACGCCCCGCGAAGCCTCGATCACGCGCCCCTTGAAGCCGGCCGCCTCGACCAGGCGCGGCATCCAGGACTCGAAGCCCAGTCCGTTGACCACCAGCACCCGGGCCCCGCCCAGGGCGCGCGCATCCTTCGGCGTCGGCTCGAAGGTATGGGCGTCGCGCATCGGCCCGACGAGGACGTCCAGGCGGATGTCGTCCCCGCCCACCTCGCGCACGATGTCGCCCAGGATCGAGAACGAGGCCACCACGGGCAGGCGCGCGTCGTCCGCCGCGCCCTCGGTCCGGGCCGCCGGGGTGCCCGCCGCCACGCTCAGCGCCAGCGCGCACGCGGCGCACGCCAGCCACGCGCCGAGCCGCGCGCGCGCGCCGGATCGTTGGATTTTCGCTTTCATTGACTTCCTTCCTTCATGGATTGCAGCAGCCGGGCGCGGCGCGCCCGCGCTTCGCGCAGGGCCAGCAGGACGCCGCCATGCGGCCCGAACGCGACCGAAATGAAATGGACGACCCCCGCCGCCAGAATGATGGCCGGCGACGCGGGCACGTCCGCGTGATAGGACACCAGCAGGCCCGCATAGGACGCCAGGGCGCCCAGCGCGGCGGCCAGCACCATCTGGGCGCCCACCGGACGCGCCCAGAACCGGGCGGCCGTCGCGGGCAGCATCATGATGCCCACCACCATCAGGGTGCCCAGCACCTGGAAGCCCGCCACCAGGTTCAGCACCAGCAGCAGCAGGAAACCGATGTGCGCCCAGGCGCCCGCGCGGCCCTCGGCGCGCAGAAAGCCCGGGTCCAGGCACTCCACCGCCAGCACGCGCAGCAGCGCGGCCAGCGACAGCAGCGTCACGCTGCTGACGATCGTGACCAGAATCAGGGCCGCGTCGCCCAGCCCCAGGACGGTGCCGAACAGCACATGGATCAGGTCCATGTTGGTGCCCTTCAGGGACACCAGCAGCACCCCCAGGCCGAGCGACACGAGGTAGAAGGCCGCGAAGCTGGCATCCTCGCGCAGGGGCGTCATGCGCGACACCAGGCCGGCCAGCACGGCCACCGCCACGCCGGTGGCCAGCCCGCCGAGCGTCATGGCCGTCATGGACAGCCCCGCCGTCAGGAAGCCGACCGCCACCCCCGGCAGGATGGCGTGGGCCATGGCGTCGCCCATCAGGCTGAGTCGGCGCAGCACCAGGAACACGCCCAGCGGCCCGGCGGCGAAGGCCAGCGCCAGGGCGCCCGCCAGGGCGCGGCGCATGAAGCCGAATTCGATGAAGGGCTGCGCCAGCAGGTTCCACAGGTCCATCAGGCGGTCCCTCCGGCGCACAAATGGCGGGCCAGGTGCAGATTGGACGCGCACAGCACCTGGCCGCTGTCGCCCCAGCCCACGACCTGCCCCGCCAGCAGCAGGGTCTGCGGAAAATAGGCGCGCACCATGTCCAGGTCGTGCAGCACGGCGATCAGGGTGCGCCCCTCGCCATGCCACTGATGCAGCAGGGCCAGCAGATCCTCGGTCGTGGCCCGGTCCACGGCGGCGAAGGGTTCGTCCAGCAGGATCACCCGCGCGTCGCGCAGCATCAGCCGCGCGAACAGCGCGCGCTGCCGCTGGCCGCCGGACAGCGTGTTCACAGGCTGGCGGCCGAAGCCGGCCAGGCCCACCGCGCGCAGGGCGGCCTCGACGGCGTCCCGGCCCGCGTCGTCCAGGCCGCGCCAGGCGCCCAGCCGATGCCAGGCGCCCATGGCCACCAGGTCGAAGGTGCTGATGGGGAAATCGAGATCCAGTTCGGCCGACTGCGGCAGGCAGGCCAGGTCGCCCGCGATCTCCGGATCGATCCGGATGCGGCCCCGCGCGGGATTCAGGCGGCCCGCCATGGCCTTGACCAGCGTGGACTTCCCGGCCCCATTGGGCCCCACCACCGCCGTCAGCGAGCCCCGGGGGAACGCGCCGCTGGCGTCGCGCACCGCGATCCGGTCGCGCCAGCCCAGCCAGACCTGCTGCAGTTCGATGGCGGGCGCCGGCGCGTCGGCCGCCGGATTCACCACCATTGCAGCGCCCACCCGGTCAGCAGCCACAGGAACGCCACGGCCAGCGCGGCGCGGCGCATGCGCTGGCCGGCCGACAGCAGCAGGGAGGAGCCGCGATAGCGGCCCGGTCTGGAAAACAGGGAAGAAAGAAGCATGATGATCCGCGGTCGGCGCCCGGGAGACGCCCATGATTCGTTATGTTATAACATAACCATCATGAACACGAAGGCCCATGCCCACCCGCACGCTCATTCGCATGCCGAGATCGCCGCGCACCTGGACACGGCGGAAAAGCTCTGCGCCCGGCGCGGTTCGCGGCTGACGCCCCTGCGGCGCCTGGTGCTGGAAACGCTGCTGCGCCATCCCGGCAGCCTCAAGGCCTACGAACTGCTCGACGCCCTGCGGGCCGCCCAGCCCGGCGCCGCGCCCCCCACGGTCTACCGGGCGCTGGATTTCCTGACGGAACAGGGCCTGATCCACCGGCTGGACGCCATCAACGCCTGGAGCGCCTGCACCGACGCGGGCGGCCAGCCCCACGACGTGCTGATCGTCTGTACCCGCTGCGGCAGCGTGGCCGAACTCAGCGATCCCGACCTGGGCCGCCGCTTGGCCGATTGCGTCGCCCAGGCCGGCTACGCCCTGAGCGGCCAGGAAACCGAACTGCGGGCGCTTTGTCCCCGCTGCCGGCAGGGCTGAACGCGCCGGAAGATTCCTTTACTTCGGCACCGCGGAATCCTATAGTCCCAGGAAAACAGGGCGTCACGCCGCCGGCGTGCGCCCACCTCGCGGCCTGCATGCCGCTCGGATTCGCCAGGCACGAGAGAGTCCGCAGGGACTATCCCGTGTCCTGTCTCATCCCGGGGAGGACTCCACATGGCACTGGATGCAAGCAGCCTGACGCGCCTGTCCGTCAGCCTGTACGACGCCTGCTACGACGCCAGCCGCTGGCCGCCCAGGCATTGCGCGGCTGCCTGGACAGCATGGCCGCCACGCTGGTCGTGCGCCGGGACGCGGGTTTCCAGACCGTCCACAGCGACTGCGACGCCGACTTCTCCCAGAGGTACTGGCGGGATTTCTCCACCCGGGATCCGATGCTGGCCGGCCCCGTTCCGGCCCACCGGCTCTATTGTGACCAGACGGTCATGGCGCGCGCCCGCTTTCGGCGGTCCGCCCTGTTCAACGACTGGCTGCGGCCCCAGGACCGGCACAGCGTCCTGCTGATCAAGATCCCGGGCGAACGGGGTGAAACGGCCGCCATCTTCTCGCTCAACCGGGGCGGCTCGCAGCCGCTCTACGACACGGGCGATCTGGCGGCCTGCCGGCAGATCGAGCCCCTGCTGGCCCACGCCGTCCATTACCAGCGCCGCATCGCGCGGCTGTGGGCGCTGGCCGAGGCCGACCGCGAGAACGGGCATGGGCAGGACGCCGCTCCCCCGGCGCCCCTCACGCCGCAATCCTTGCGGGCCGCCGCCCATCCCGACGCCGGTCCGCGCCTGCAGGCCCTGTTCGGCCTCAGCCCCAAGGAAACCGAGCTGGCCCAGGCCCTGATGCAGGGCCTGTCGCTGCGCGAGGCCTCCCTGCGGCGCCACGTCGGCCTGACCACCGTGCGCAGCCAGCTGGCCAGCCTGTTCCGCAAGACGGACACGACCCGCCAGGGCCAGTTGATCGCCCTGCTGGCGAGAGCGGCGGAGCCATAGTCTTCCGACCGCCCGGGCTCCGGATCCCGAGTTTGCCCTAAATCCAGGCCTATGATGTAATCGCATGCTGATCGCCGCACCCCCCAGCCCGCCGCCGGGCCTGTCAACGCTCCCCGGCATCCAGCGCAGCGAGGACGGCGCATCGCACTCGAGGCCATCATGAACACTGCTCCATCCGCCGATTCCCTGATTCCCGTCACCGTACTCACCGGTTTCCTGGGCGCCGGCAAGACGACCCTGCTGCGCCGCATCCTGACCGAATTCCACGGCCAGCGCATCGCCGTCATCGAGAACGAGTTCGGCGAGGAAAACATCGACAACGACCTGCTGGTCCAGGACAGCGAAGAGCAGGTCGTGGAACTGAGCAACGGCTGCGTCTGCTGCACCGTGCGCGGCGACCTGATCCGCACCCTGGGCGATCTCGCCGCCCGGCGCGCCGACGGCGGCGTGCGCTTCGACCGCGTGATCATCGAAACCACGGGCATGGCCAATCCCGGGCCGGTCTGCCAGACCTTCTTCATGGACG
>CBFGXR010000138.1:0-5849 GCA_965652675.1 uncultured Castellaniella sp. | reverse complement strand
CCACCAGCGCGGCACGGGATTGTTCAGTTCGGTCAGGTCGCCGTCCCAGACGTGACCGGTGTTCTCGACCTGTTCCACGCTGCGCTTGAGCCAGGCGCGCTGGGAAAACAGCAGGTACACGCACCAGGCGATCCCGCCCAGGGCGATGACCGCGATGTAGTAGCTCCAGAAACTGCTGACGAAATCACTCATTTGATTCCCCGGTGTTCTTGTCGTTCTGATATTCCTCGGGCAGGGCGAAGGGCAGCATCGCGGCCTGGCGGTTGGCCTCGGCGCGATGCGTCGACCAGGCCCACCACACGATGCCGGCGAACGTCGCCATCGCCAGCGCGGTCATGATCCCGTTGATGAGGCCGAGCATGTCAGCGCCCCCCGTCGATCATGGATTGCTGCGCGGCGGCGCGGCCGCCCACGCCCAGGCCCTGGAGATAGGCCACGACCGCGTCTTCCTCGGTCTTGCCCTTGAGCTGTCCGGGCGCGGCGGCGATTTCCTCGTCCGTGTAGGGCACGCCCAGCGTGCGCAGAACCTTCATGCGTTCCTGGACGTCGGCGCCCTCGACCGTGTTCTTCTGCAGCCAGGGATAGGCCGGCATGTTGGATTCCTTGACCACGTTGCGCGGATTGCGCAGGTGGATGCGGTGCCATTCGTCGGAATAGCGCTGGCCGACGCGCGCCAGATCGGGACCCGTGCGCTTGGAACCCCACAGGAAGGGATGGTCGTAGACGGATTCCGCGGCGATCGAGTAGGGGCCGTAGCGCTGGACCTCGGACTGCAGCTTGCGGATCTGCTGGGAATGGCAGCCCACGCAGCCTTCGCGGATGTAGATGTCGCGGCCCACCAGCCGCAGGGCCTCGTAGGGCTTGACGCCCTCGACCGCCGTGGTGGTGGAATGCTGGAAGAACAGCGGGATGATCTGCACCAGGCCGGAGAACGACACCACCAGGATGCTGAAGACGATCAGCAGGCCGACGTTGCGCTCCAGCATTTCATGGGAGAAGCGTTTCTTGGTACCAGACATGGTCAACTCCTTAGGCCGATGCCGGCACGGCGGTTTGAGGAACGGCGTGGGCGTCCGGGCTTTCCAGAGGCACCACCGGATTGACGCGGGGCTGGCCGCGCACCGTCAGCCAGGTGTTCCAGGCCATCAGTCCCATGCCCGTCAGGAAGAACAGGCCGCCGATCATGCGGATGGCGTAGAACGGATAGGTGGACTTCACGACCTCGACGAAGCTGTAGGTCAGCATGCCGTCCTCGCCCGTGGCGCGCCACATCAGGCCCTGCATCACGCCCGCGATCCACATCGAGGCGATGTACAGCACCACGCCCAGCGTCGCCAGCCAGAAGTGCAGGTTGATGAAGTCCGGGCGGGCCATGCTTTCGCGGCCGTACAGGCGCGGGATCAGGTAGTACAGCGAACCGAAGGTGATCATCGCCACCCAGCCCAGGGCGCCGGCGTGCACGTGGCCGATCGTCCAGTCGGTGTAGTGCGACAGCGCGTTGACCGTGCGGATGGACATCATGGAGCCTTCGAAGGTCGCCATGCCGTAGAAGGACAGCGCCACCACCAGGAACTTCAGGATGGGATCGGTGCGCAGTTTGTGCCAGGCGCCCGAGACGGTCATGATGCCGTTGATCATCCCGCCCCAGGACGGCGCCAGCAGGATCAGCGAGAACGCCATGCCCAGCGACTGGGTCCAGTCGGGCAGCGAGGTGTACAGCAGGTGGTGCGGACCGGCCCACATGTAGGTGAAGGCCAGCGCCCAGAAGTGCACGATCGACAGGCGATAGGAATAGATCGGGCGGCCGGCCTGCTTGGGCACGAAGTAGTACATCATGCCCAGGAAGCTGGTGGTCAGGAAGAAGCCCACGGCGTTGTGGCCGTACCACCATTGCACCATGGCGTCCTGCACCCCGCCGTAGGCGGAATAGGACTTCCACATCGACACCGGCAGTTCCAGGTTGTTGAAGATGTGCAGGATGGCGATCGTCAGGATGTAGGACCCGAAGAACCAGTTCGCCACGTAGATGTGCCTGACGCGGCGCTTGGCGATGGTGCCGAAGAACACGATGGCGTAGGCCACCCAGACCAGCGTGATCAGGATGTCGATGGGCCATTCGAGCTCGGCGTATTCCTTGGTCGAGGTGAAGCCCATGGGCAGGGTGATCACCGCGCCGACCAGCACGGCCTGCCAGCCCCAGAAGGTGAAGGCGGCCAGCTTGTCGGAGAACAGGCGGACCTGACAGGTGCGCTGCACGACGTAGTAGGACGTGGCGAACAGGGCGCTGCCGCCGAACGCGAAGATCACCCCGTTGGTGTGCAGCGGACGCAGCCGCCCGTAGCTGAGCCACGGGATGTCGAAGTTCAGTTGCGGCCAGATCAGCTGCGACGCGATCAGCACGCCGACCGCCATCCCCACCACGCCCCAGAAGATCGTGGCGATGGTGAACTGTCTGACGACGCCGTAATTGAAGGTTTCGGCCGGTGTTCCGGCGCTGCCGGTCGTGCCCATAAGCGTTCCCCTCAGAACAAGGTTAAGACGTGAATTTTTGAAAAGCTGAATAATCCCTTACCCGCCTCGAAACATCCTTGATCCAGGTCAAGATGCACCGGGATGGGCCCGATCGTCATCGTCCAGGATGGCGGAGGCCGCATCCCGGGTATCGTCGAACTGGCCGGCGAAGATCGCCCACCAGAACGCCACGCCGATCCCCAGGACGAACAGCAGGGAAATCGGCAAAAGCAGAAACAGCGCGTCCATGGCCGGCCTCAGGCAAGCTGGGCGGCCGTCCGCCGCCCGGCCGATCCGTCGCTCGCCGGACGCGTCAGGCGCCAGGCGTTGGCCGCGACGGCCAGGGACGACAGCAGCATGGTGATGGCCGCCACCCAGGGCTGCACCCAGCCGCAGGCCGCCAGGGGCGCCATCAGCAGGTGCCAGGCCAGGGAGCCGTGGAGATTCTGGCGCGCGACGCGCCGCATGGCGCGATCCAGCGACTCGGGATCGCGCGCCCCGTCCGCGCCCGCGCGCAGCCGCGCCGCGTGGCGGGCCGCCAGGGCGGCCGGCACCGACATGGACAGGGCACAGGGACAGCTCATGACCAGCAGGGCGACCGTCACGGCGACCGCATGGTCCGGCCGGACGTGCCACCAGTACAGGCCGACCAGGACGGCCAGCAGGATCTGGATGCAGACGAACCAGAAGGCCAGGCGATCGGCGGAACGCAGCAATTCGGCGTCCCGGCCTTCGTGAGGCTGGCCGCTGACGGCCTGCCGGGCACAGGTTTCCAGGAAGCGGGCCGTCAGCAGGAAGGCCACGAACATGGATACCGAATCGAAATAGACTTCGCCGGCGTCGCGCCAGGTGGCGACGACGCTGGGCACGAAAGCGGCCAGGATGCCCAGCGCCACCGGCACGTCCATGCCGACGCGCCGGCGCGACAGGGCGCGACAGGCGCCGCGCCAGACGGGCCAGGCGCAGTACAGGATCAGCGGGACGCACAGGATCAGGCTGAGCCAGTTCATCAGCACGATGGCCTGCTCCAGGGACTGCTGGGCATCGGGCGCGCGCGCGCCATGGCGCAGGTAGCCCGGGAAGGCCAGCATCATGACCTGCATCATCACCAGCCAGGCCAGCCCGGTGCGGGCGAGCATGTGCCGCCGGGCGCGGCGCATGGCGTCGGTCATGTTCGGCGGAGGCGTGAAGAGGGAGGGTGCGCGCATAGTGAGGACTATAGCCATGCGCCAGCCCGCCAACCTTGATGCAGATCAAAACCAGTGCCCGGCCAGGATCGGCCCTCCGGTCTGGCGTTGTCATATGCACTCATCTATAATTTGATTTGCAAATCAATTTATATGGAATTCCGTCATGCAAGACCCGACACCGGACGCGTCGTCCGGTCCCCGCGCGCGCTTCGGCATCCGCTTCTCCCTGCTCGCCCGGCGCTGGCGCCACAGGCTCGACGCGCACCTCGCGCGGGCCGGGCTCACCGACGCGACCTGGGTGCCGCTGATCCACCTGGACGAGACGGGCGGCGGGATCAGCCAGAAAGACCTGGCGCGGCGGGTCGGCGTCGACGGTTCCAGCCTGGTCCGGGTGCTCGACATCCTCGAGCGCCAGGGCCTGATCGGGCGACGGCGCTGCGAGACCGACGGACGCGCCCGGCTGGTCAGCCTCACGCCCGAGGGCGAGCGCCGCGTGGCCCTCATACGCCATGAACTCGGCAAGGGCGAACGGACGCTGCTGGCCGACCTGTCCGACCCGGAGATCGCCGGCATGCTGGCTTGTTTCGACCGCATCGAACAGCGGATCGCGGCGCTCGAAGACACGCCGCCGATGGCGGCGAACCGAGATCCGGAGGCGCGCTGACATGGCCGATGCTCCGACGACCGACCCGGCGCAGGCCGGCCTGCCCACGCGCCGGCGCGACGCGGTGCGCCACCTGCTGCACACGCACCGCTTCCAGGAAAGCGTCAGGCTGGGCACGCCGCCTCCGGTGCGCAATTCGGCGCTCGCGGGCGTGCAGGCGGCGCTCGCCACCGCCCTCTGCGTGCCGCTGTGCCTGCTCTCGCCCTGGGCGCATCTGGTGGGCTTCGCCTCGCTGGGCGCGCTGGTGGCGCTGTTCGGGCGCTTCGCGCCGCGACGCAGCCGCACGGGCATCGTGCTGCAATGCGCGTTCTGGCAGACCTTCGCGGTCTTCGCCATGTCGGCGACCGCCTGGCTGGGCTGGCCGCCGGCGGCCCAGTTGGTCCTGCTGGCCGCGTCCTGCGGCTTCTATCTGCTGATCTGCTTCCGGCACCGGTTCGGCGCGCCCGGTCCGCTGATCTTCATCTTCGCGGTCGGCGCCGCGATGACGGACACCCTGGACCTGACGCAGGTCGCCGAACGCACGCTGGCCACCGCCCTCGCCGCCCTGGTCGCCTGGCTGATCTGCGCGGCCAGCGAGGCCCTGCGCCATCCGCCGACGCCGGAACGCCCCTTCCCGAAAGACCCGGAACGGTCCCTGGACGAACTGGGCTTCATGGCGGCGCGCGTCGCGATCGCCGCGCTCGCCGTCGTCTTCGCCAGCCACGCCCTGGGCCTGGTCCACCCGGCCTGGGCGGCGATGGGCGCCGTCGCCGTCATGCAGGGCAGCCATCTCCACATCAGCATGCACCGCGCCCTGCAGCGCATGACCGGCACGATGGTGGGCGCGGCGTTCGCGTGGCTGCTGCTTGCCCAGCAGCCCTCGGCCTGGCCGATTCTGGCCGTGCTCGCGCTGCTGCAGATCCTCACCGAAATCGTCATCGGCCTGAACTACGGACTCGGGCAGGTGCTCGTCACGCCCATGGCGCTGCTGATGACGCACCTGGCCGCGCCCGCCGCGGCCGGCGCGTCCCTGGCGCCGGAGCGGGTGGCCGACACCCTGCTGGGCGCCCTGCTCGGCATCGCGATCGCCGTGGCGCTCTCGAGCCTGGAAGACCGGCGGCAGCTCGCGCATCACCACCAGGCGCGCCTGTCCGGCTGAGCCGGGCTTTCCGCGAGACGCAGGAAAAAAACGGGAAGGCATACGCCTTCCCGAAAGTACACCGCAGGGAAGCCCCTCTTCTTCCCTGCCCTCTCTCAAATCATCGCGATCAGGCCGCCTGCGTCTCGTGCGACTGGTCGAACTGGGCTTCCTCGGTCGAGCCGGTCAGCGCCGTGGTGGACGACTGGCCACCCTCGATGGCCTGGGTCACGGCGTCGAAATAGCCCACCCCGACCTCGCGCTGGTGCTTGACGGCGGTGAAGCCCTTGTCCGCGGCGGCGAATTCCTTCTGCTGCAATTCCACGAAGGCGCTCATCTGGGTGCGGGCATAGCCGTAGGCCAGGTC
>CBFGXR010000137.1:0-5865 GCA_965652675.1 uncultured Castellaniella sp. | reverse complement strand
CTGCGTGACGGCCTCGCCGAATCTATCAAAAACTGATTTATTCAGAACCGACTATCGAGCGCGTCGAACAGCCGTTCCTGGACTTCCAGGGCCAGCGGATCACCCGTGAGAGGGCTGCCGGTCTGGGTGGTGGCGTCGTAGGCGGTCAGGGACTGCAGGGTCGACAGCACGTTGTTGTAGGCCGTCACCAGGCCTTGCGCGGCCTGTATCGTCTGCGTGTCGTCGTGGGTGAGCGTGAGCGTGGCGGGCGAGGCGTCCACCGCGTTCAGGTCGAGCGTGATGCCCGTCACCGCGTTGTCCACCGTGTTGCTCTGGCTGGTGATGGCGATTCCGTCGATGTGCAGCAGGGCATTGCCGGCCGGGGTTTCGGTGACGTTCGAACTGGCGCCCTGGGTGAAGCCCAGGATGCTCTGCAGGCTGGCATTGTCGCTGCCGATGCTGGTGACCGCCGCCTGGGTGCCGGCCTGCCGGGCGATGAGCAGCAAGTGATAGGGGCTGCCCGAGCCGTCGTTGATGATCGTGGCCGACACGCCGAGCGAAGAATCCGCGTTGATGGCGCTGGCCAGGCCGCCGAGCGAAGTGTCCTTGCCCGTGAGATCGAGCGTGTGGCTCGTGCCGTCGGCCAGGGTCACGGTGATCGTGCCGCCCGTGCCGTTGCCGGCGGTGCGGCTGGCTTGTCCGGCGCTGACCAGCGTCTGTGCGCTCGCCAGTTGATCGACCGAGATGCTGTATTGTCCGGCGACGGCCCCGCTGCCGACGCTGGCCGTGAAGGCGGCGCTGCTGGCGCTGGCCTGCAGCGTGTCGTAGGTGGACGTGTCGGCCAGGGTCTGCGCGGCGGTCTGCAGGTCGCCGAGGGCGCCTTGCAGTTTGCCGTAGGCCGACAGGGTGGCGTTGATGGAGTCTTCCCGATCCTGGATGGGCTGCAAGGCCGCGTCTTCGCTGGTTTCCAGCTCATCAAGAATCGTGCCGAGCGGCAGGCCTGAGCCGACGCCCAACGAGGTCATCGTCGCGGCATCCGAGGAGCCGGCTGAAATTGCGGACAAGGCCATGGTGGACTCCGGTGAGCGATTTTCCTCGGACAGCCGGGTGGTGGAAAAGTTCAGCGATCTCCTGGTAAATGAATGTTTCAGCCGTGGGGCGCCCAGCCGGATCCGGTCAGGCGCCGGCGGTCAGCACGATCTTGCCGATCTGTTCGCCCGCGTCCATCATCGCGTGGGCGTGCGCGGCCTCGGCCAGCGGGAAGGTCGCATGGATCGAGGGCCGCACCGCGCCGGATTCCAGCAGCGGCCAGACGCGTTCGCGCAGCGCCTGGGCGATGCGGGCCTTGAAGGCCACGGGGCGCGCCCGCAGCGTCGAGCCCGTCACCGTCAGGCGGCGGCGCATCACCTGGCCGCAATTCAGCGTTCCGCGCGAACCGCCCAGCAGGGCGATCATCACCAGCCGGCCGTCGTCGGCCAGCGCCTCGATGTTGCGCGCCAGGTAGTCGCCCGCGACCATGTCCAGGATCACGTCCACGCCGCGCCCGTTCGTCAACGTCTTGATTTCCGCGACGAAATCTTGCGCACGGTAGTCGATGCCGCGCGCGCAGCCCAGCGCTTCGACGGCACGGACGCGTTCGGGGCTGCCGGCCGTGGCGTAGACCGTGTGGCCGAAGGCGTGCGCCAGCGAGATGGCCGTCGTGCCGATGCCGCTGGCGCCGCCGTGGACCAGCAGGGTCTCGCCGGGCGCCAGGGCACCCCGGTCGAAGACGTTGCTCCAGACCGTGAAACAGGTTTCGGGCAGGGCGGCGGCCTCGATCATCGACAATCCGGCCGGCACGGGCAGGCACTGCGCGGCGGGCGCCGCGCAGAATTGCGCATAGCCGCCGCCGGCGACCAGGGCGCAGACGGCGTCGCCCAGCTTGAAGCCGGCGGCCTCCGGTTCGCCGCCGACGATGCGGCCGGCGACTTCCAGCCCGGGCAGATCGGACGCGCCGGCGGGCGGCGGGTAGCTGCCCTGGCGCTGGAACACGTCGGGCCGGTTGATCCCGGCGGCCTCGACCTCGATCAGGACCTCGCCCGGGCCGGGCACGGGGGTGGGGCGGTCCGTCAGGCGCAGGACTTCGGGGCCGCCCGGCGCAGTGATTTCAATGGCTTGCATGTGGCGCTCCTACGAATGTGCAGGGGGCATTATGCGCTACACTTCCGGTCTTCGATGCGGAAGCGTGCCAGAGCGGTTGAATGGACCGGTCTTGAAAACCGGCGATGGGGCGACCCATCCGTGAGTTCGAATCTCACCGCTTCCGCCAATCGCGCCCGGGCGGCCCGTCGTCATCGGGCCAGGGGGCCTACGGCATGGATCACTGCATCAAGGGGCGCAGCGCGCTGACGCCCGAAGACCGGGACTGGACGCATCGGGCCATCCGCATCCTCGAAGCCGACGGCCGGCGGTCCGCCGACACGCACCTGGTGAAACCGGACTTTCCGGGGCTGCGCGGCATCGACATCTATTTCAAGGACGAAAGCACGCATCCGACCGGCAGCCTCAAGCACCGGCTGGCGCGTTCCCTGTTCCTGTACGGCATCTGCAACGGCCGCATCCGCGAAAACACCCTGCTGGTCGAGGCCTCGTCGGGGTCGACGGCCGTGTCGGAGGCCTATTTCGCCCGCCTGCTGGGCCTGTCCTTCGTCGCCGTGATGACGCGCTCGACCAGCCAGCAGAAGATCGAGGCGATCGAGCGGTTCGGCGGCCGTTGCCATTTCGTGGACCACGCCCGTGAAGTCTACGGCGCGGCCCAGGCCATCGCCGACGAGGCGGGCGGCTATTACCTGGACCAGTTCACGCACGCCGAGCGCGCTACGGACTGGCGCGGCAACAACAACATCGCGGAAAGCATCTTCCGCCAGATGTCGGGTGAATTCCACGCCGTCCCCGAGTGGGTGGTCATGAGCGCCGGCACCGGGGGGACCTCGGCCACCATCGGCCGCTTCATCCGCTACCGCAACCTGGACACCCGGCTTTGCGTGGTCGACGTCGAGGGCTCGGCCTTCTACGAGGCCTGGCAAAGCGGCGACATGAACATCACGGCGACGGGTTCCCGCATCGAGGGGATCGGCCGTCCGCGCGTCGAGCCTTCCTTCATCCCGACCGTCATCGACGAGATGATTCGTGTCCCTGACGAAGCCTCGATCGCGGCCGCGCACGTGCTGTCCGACCGGTTGTTCCGCCGCGTCGGCGGCTCGACGGGGACGAACTTCATGGGCGTGCTGTGCATGGCGTCGCTCATGCGGCGGCAGGGGCGGACCGGGTCCCTGGTCACCCTGATCTGCGACAGCGGCGACCGGTACGCGACCAGCTATTATGATGAAACCTGGCTGCGTTCGCAGCGACTGGACATCGGCGGATGGCGCGAGCGGATCGAGCATTTCCTGGACACCGGGGAGGGCAGCCTCCTGTGAGTCGACGATCGGCGGCCGCCGTCCTGGGGCTGCTGCTGGTGAGCCTGTCGCCGGGATCCGCGCCGGCCGCTCCCCAGGCCGTGGATTGCGAGGGCGCGCGGCACCTGCGCCTGAACGAGCCCGTCGTCGTCGATCCCGCGGAACTGGCCAGGTTCCGCGCCTTGCCGCCCCTGCGCGTGCAGGCCCTGGACGCGCCGCCCATGGTGCGCCACGAGGCGGACCGGGGCGTCTATTCCGGCATCGGCATCGACGTCTGGTGTTTCATCGCGGGCCGGCTCGGGCTGCGCTACGACGTCGAGCCTGAGCGGGGCCGGACCGTGGCGGATCGGATCGGCCTGATCCAGACGGGCGGCGCCGACGTCCTGATCCCGCTCAGCCTGCGGCCGGACCGCGCGGGGCGCGGCCTGTTCACCCGGCCCTATTACGAGAGCCGCTACGCCGTCATCACCCGCAAGGGATGGCAGCCGCCGATCTACCGGATGGATGACCTGGCGCGCTATCGCGTCGGCGTCGTGCATGGCGTCGCGGTCGAGCCTATCCTCCGCGGTCTCGTGCCGGCGGAGCAGTTGCGGGCGTACGATCAGGCCTCCAGCGACGGCATGTTCCAGGCCCTGCGCGACGGCGAGATCGACGTGGCCGTGTTCAACAAGAGCATTTTCGCGGAGAAGCGCTACAGCCACGAATACTTCGACCTGGAGATCGTGCTGGTCCTGCAGGAGTATCCGCGCGCCTATCGGTTCTACTTCAGCGACACTCCCGAACATCGCCGCCTGGTGCCGGTGTTCGACCGCTATCTCGCGGCGCTGGACGTGTCGGAATCCGTCGCGCGGCACGAGGTGGGCGAGAGCCAGCTCATCGAGCGCTACGTGGCCCAGCGCAGCCAGCGGGCCCTGCTGCAGATCGCCAGCGGCGCCGCGGCGCTCCTGGCCCTGGCGTCCTTCCTGGCCCTGCGCCGCTACCGCCGGCTGTCCCGCCTGCTGGCCGAGCGCAACCAGCACATCCTGCAACAGCAGGAGGCCCTGCAGGCCGCCAATCTGGAACTGGCGAAGCAGAGCCAGACCGACGGCCTGACCCATCTGGCCAATCGGCGCCATTTCGACCAGACGCTGGCGCGCGAGCAGGCGCGCTGGCGGCGCACGGGTTCGCCCCTGAGCCTGATGATGCTGGACGTGGATCACTTCAAGCGCGTGAACGATCACTACGGCCACCAGGTCGGCGACGATTACCTGCGCGCCATCGCCCAGGCGCTGCGCGGCAATACGGTCCGGCCCGCCGACCTGCCGGCGCGCTACGGCGGCGAGGAATTCGCCTGCCTGCTGCCCGACACCGACGTCGAGGCCGCCCGGGCCGTGGCCGAACGCATCCGCGAGGCGGTGGCGCGGCTCGAATTGCCGAATCCCCGGGCGGGCGTCCCCCATGTGAGCGTGAGCATCGGCATCGCCACCCTGGAAGGCGGGCACGCCGGCGCGCGGGAACTGCTGGCTGCCGCCGACGCGCAGCTGTATGCCGCCAAGCAGGCGGGGCGGGACCGCGTCCACGCCACGGTGCTGAACTGAGCATTCGGTACAATGCCGCATCACATCATGCCCGAGTGGTGAAATCGGTAGACACAAGGGACTTAAAATCCCTCGCCGCAAGGCATGCCGGTTCGATTCCGGCCTCGGGCACCAATCCGACTCTTGTCCCCCGGCGTGGAGCGTGCCTATGCGGGATCAGCCGATGCCGCGCGGCCTGAGCCTTTTCCGCTGGAAAGACGACGGCCCGCTCCTGCGGGCCGTTGGCTATCACAAAATGGCATAACAGAAAGATCAGGATACGAGATGGCCAGGGAGGCGCTTCCCTTTAAGATTGAAAAATTTGGATCATTTTGTGGCCGGTTTCCGGGCCGTGTCCGAAACATCCCCATCGAGAGCGAGGCCCCATCATGCGCAACCTGAAAATCGGCACCCGGCTGACCCTGGGATTCGGCTTCGTGATCATCCTGCTGCTGGTGATGTCGGGCATCGGCGCCTGGCGCATCCTGGACTCGCAGAACGACAATCAGGCGCTGGATCACCGGCTGCGCACCACGGCGCTCATTCAGCAACTGACCCGGCAGATCAACAGGAGCGCCAACCTGACCCAGGCGACCCTGGCGGCCGACCCCGACACGCTCCGGCGCCTGAAGACGGACATCGGGACCACCGACCAGCAGGCGAGTGAACTGGCCAAACAGCTGGCGGAATCGCTGTCCCAGCCCAAGGCCGTCGAACTGCTGCGGGACATCGGGCAGGCCCGCGATGTCTTCATCCAGCGCCGAGGCCAGGCGTTCAAGGATCTGGACAGCGGCAACTACGGCGAGGCCGACGCCTTCTTCAACCAGGAAATGCCCCAGCGGACGACCGGCCTGATGGACCAGATCGACCAGCTGTCGCAGCTGCAGTCCGAT
>CBFGXR010000136.1:0-5894 GCA_965652675.1 uncultured Castellaniella sp. | reverse complement strand
TGACAGAGATTTAATGTAAAACCGGGTTAGCTGGTGCCGCCGACGGTCAGGCCGTCGATGCGCAGGGTCGGCATGCCGACGCCGACGGGCACGCTCTGGCCTTCCTTGCCGCAGGTGCCCACTCCGGAATCCAGGGCCAGGTCGTCGCCGATCATGGCGATGCGGCCCATGGCTTCCGGGCCGCTGCCGATCAGCGTGGCGCCCTTGACGGGATGGGTGACGCGGCCGTTCTCGATCAGGTAGGCCTCGGACGCCGAGAACACGAACTTGCCGCTGGTGATGTCCACCTGGCCGCCGCCGAAATTGACGGCGTACAGGCCGCGGTCCACCGAGGCGATGATGTCCTTGGGGTCGTCGCGCCCGGCCAGCATGTAGGTGTTGGTCATGCGCGGCATGGGCAGGTGCGCGTAGGATTCGCGCCGCCCGTTGCCGGTGGGGGCCTGCTTCATCAGGCGGGCGTTCATGGAATCCTGCATGTAGCCGCGCAGGATGCCGTCCTCGATCAGGACGTTGCGCTGGGTGGGATGGCCTTCGTCGTCCACGTTCAGCGAACCGCGCCGGTCCGCCAGCGTGCCGTCGTCCACCACCGTGACGCCGCGCGAGGCCACGCGTTCGCCGATGCGGCCGGAGAACACGCTGGAGCCCTTGCGATTGAAGTCGCCTTCCAGGCCGTGGCCCACGGCCTCGTGCAGCAGGATGCCGGGCCATCCGGAACCCAGCACCACCGTCATCTGGCCGGCCGGCGCGGGGCGCGCTTCGAGATTGACGCGCGCCTCGTGGACCGCGCGGTCCACGTAGCCGCGCAGGATCTCGTCGGTGAAATAGGCCAGGCCGGTGCGCCCGCCCCCGCCGCCGTGGCCCATTTCCCGCCGCCCCTTGCGTTCGGCGATGACGGTCAGGGACAGCCGCACCAGGGGGCGCACGTCGGCCACCAGCCGGCCGTCGCTGCCGGCCACCAGGATGACGTCGTATTCGGCCGCCAGTCCGGCCATGACCTGGATGATTTCCGGGTCGGCGGCGCGGGCCATGCGTTCGATCCGTTCCAGCAAGGCCACCTTGTCCGGGGCGGACAGCGAATCCACGGGATTGACGGCCGGATACAGATGATGCGGGGATTCGATCCCGCCGTCGACGCGGCGCCGGCCCGCGCCCTGGCGCGCGATGGTGCGCACCGCGCGGGCCGAGGACATCAGGGCGTCCGGCGACAGGCTGTCGGAATAGGCGAAGGCGGTTTTCTCGCCGCTGACGGCCCGCACCCCCACGCCCTGGTCGATGGAGAAGCTGCCGGTCTTGACGATGCCTTCCTCGAGGCTCCAGCCTTCGGAGCAGCTATATTGAAAATACAGGTCCGCATAATCGACCCGATGGCTGTGAATATCGGACAGCGCCCGCGCCAGATGGGATTCGTCCAATCCCCACGGCTCCAGCAGCAGCGTCCGGGCGGTATTCAGGGCATCCAGGCCCGGTTCAACAAGTTTCATCTGACACCATATTCATCAATCGATCGTCACGCCGCGTCCGCACGCGGCCTTGCGCTTCACATTCACAGGACCCGGTGGCGCAATGCGGGCAATGATTCCCGCACCGCCGCCAGGCGGTCCGCATCCAGCGTCCCGGCCGCCACGCCGGGGCCTTCGGGCAGGCAATCCAGGATTTCGCCCCAGGGATCGATCAGCATCGAATGGCCCCAGGTGCGCCGGCCGTTGGCATGCGTGCCGCCCTGGGCGCTGGCCAACACGTAGCACTGGTTTTCGATGGCCCGCGCACGCAACAGGACTTCCCAGTGTACCGAACCCGTGGTCCAGGTAAAAGCGGCCGGCAGCACCATCAGCCGCACGTCGCCCTGGAGGCGAAAGAATTCAGGAAACCGCAGATCGTAGCAAATGCCCAGGGCCGTGCGTCCGAATGGCGTGTCGAATACCACGGGGGGTTCATCCCCGGGGCGAATGGCGCGCGATTCGTCATAGGATTCCTGCCCGCGCTGGAAACTGAACAGGTGAATCTTGTCGTAACGGGCGCATATCCGTCCCTGGGGGTCGTAAACCAGACATGCGTTATAGACGCGGTCCGCGTCCGGGCTGCGCAAAGGCAGCGTGCCCCCGACCAGCCAGATGCCGTGGCGCCGCGCCTGATCCGCGAGAAAAGCCTGGATCGGTCCGTCACCCGGTGTTTCAGCCAGCGGCAGTTTATCCGTATCGCGCCGCCCCATGAAACAAAAATATTCAGGCAGCGCCACCAGCGCAGCGCCGCCGGAAACGGCATTTTCGATTCCCCGCGCGGCCTGCTCCAGATTATCCGCCACCGTCATGCCGGATACCATCTGCACCGCCGCGACCCGCATTGAATGGTCCTGCCCGATCATGAATGCTCCAGATTATCGAATGAATGTCGCGCGATGGTCACAGTTCGAAATGACGGATATTGCGCACATTCCATGAAATACGTTTAAAATCACTCGCTGGCATTTGAATTCAATTCATTTTGAATCCAGCCACCCTCTTCTCGATCGCCCCCAACGGAGCCATGAATGACCCGTACCAGCTATAACACCGCAAAATCCCGCCTCGAAAAAGAAATGGCCAAGCTCCAGAAAAAGATCCAGACGCTGCAGGCCAAGGAACGCAAACCCAAGATCACCGAGATCGTGCGTTCGATGCGCCAGTACGACATCAGCCCCGAAGAAATCGCCGCCGCCTTCGGCCGCAAATCGGCCGGCCGCGCGCCTTCCGCCGCCGCACCGCGCAAGACCGGCGCCGCGACCAAGCGCGTGATCGCCCCGAAATACCGCCATCCCGAAACCCAGGCCACCTGGACGGGCCGCGGCAAGGCGCCGCGCTGGATCACCGACGCGGAAGCCGCCGGCACCTCGCGCGACACGTTCCTGATCGCGGCCGAATCCGCCTGAGCGGATTCATTCCACAGGATACCGCACCTCGACGACCTGGCCGTTCCGGCCGGGAAAACGGTCGAACAGGGCGCGCGCCAGATACGGCATGGCCGCGCTCAACTGGTCCTGGCGACTGGACGCCACCGCCGTGGCGCGGTAGACCTCGCGCCCCTGCTGCGTCCGGTCGTCGATCCTCACCGACAAGGTCAGGCGATAGACGTCGACCGCGACATTCTGGATTGCCGGCCCCATGCCCCACGCCCAGCGGGGATGACGAAAACCGGCATACGGCCCATAGAATCCGGGATACATATAGGGATCGACGAATTCCTGGCGCCATTCGCGCTCGATCGGACTGCCATATTCCATATGCACCGTGAAACGCGCCGCGCCGGCCGATCCGGCTTCCACCAATCCGGTCGGCCCCAATGCGGCGCGCACCGTATCGGCATACGTCTGAAACTGCAGATTATTGCGCTGCGATTCGTCCGCCTCGATCCAGTAGGTCGCCCCCTGGGTATTTTCCGGCCACTGCTGATACCGCGTGACCTGGGCGGAAAACACCGATGCGCATCCCCCCAGCATCAGCGCCAGACATAATCCGGAAAACCACCGGACCCACCCGCGCCCCGCCGGCGCCGTTTCCATACCGCCCTTCATTGCATCACCATCCCGATTCCAGGAACCCGCGTCCTCCGGGCTCGACATGCCTCAATGATAGGCGCAGCCGCGTTTCGCGAACAGCCGGCCGTTGCACTCCGATACAGCCCGGCCGGCGGCGGCACGAATCACCGGGCCGACTACAATGGGGACGCACGAAACGTTTTTCGGAAACAGACCCATGCGCACGGATACCGCCCCCACCATTTTCCGCCAGGACTACGCTCCCTACCCTTACCGGCTGCCTCAGGTCCGGCTGGAATTCGATCTGGCGGCTGAATCCACCCGGGTGCGCTCCGAACTGCGTTTCGAACCTGCCCCGGACACCGCGCCGGGCACGCCGCTGGTGCTGCAAGGCGAAGACCTGGAACTGGTCGAGGTCCGCCTCGACGGCCGGCCGCTGGCCGCCGACGAATACCAGATGGGCGACGGCACGCTCAGCCTGATTCCGCCGGGGCACGGCAAGCCCTTCACCATTGGCGTCGTCAGCCTGTGCCGTCCGGCCGACAACACCACCCTGATGGGCCTGTACGTCTCGGGCGACAAGCTCTTCACCCAGTGCGAGGCGCAGGGCTTCCGCCGCATCACCTGGTTCCCGGACCGGCCCGACGTGATGGCGCGCTTCGAGGTCCTGCTGCGCGCCGATCCGGCCGCCTATCCGCTGCTGCTGTCCAACGGCAACCTGATCGAACAGGCCGGCCTGCCGGACGGCCGCCATCAGGCCCTGTGGCGCGACCCCCATCCCAAGCCCTGCTACCTGTTCGCCCTGGTGGCCGGCGACTTCGACTGCATCGAACGCACCGAGACCACCCACAGCGGCCGCGAAGTGCTGCTGCAGGTCTACAGCGACAAGGGCTATCGGGAACAGACCCGCTGGGCCCTGGACTGCCTGGCGAACGCCCTGCATTGGGACGAGCGGCGCTTCGGCCTGGAACTGGACCTGGACCGCTTCATGGTGGTCGCGGCGCGCGACTTCAACATGGGCGCGATGGAAAACAAGGGCCTGAACATCTTCAACGCCGCCTACGTCCTGGCCGATCCCGCCACCGCCACGGACGCCGCCTATCGCGGCATCGAGGCCGTCATCGGCCACGAATATTTCCACAACTGGACCGGCAACCGCGTGACCTGCCGCGACTGGTTCCAGCTGTCCCTGAAGGAAGGCCTGACGGTCTTCCGCGACCAGGAATTTTCCGCCGACATGCTGGCCGAAGGCCTGCCGCCCGCCGAGGCCGCCAGCGCCCGGGCCGTCAAGCGCATCGACGACGTGCACACGCTGCGGCTGGCGCAGTTCCCGGAAGACGCCGGCCCCATGGCCCACCCCATCCGGCCGGACAGCTACCAGGAAATCGGCAATTTCTATACCGCCACGGTCTACGAAAAGGGCGCGGAAGTCATCCGCATGCAGCACACCCTGCTGGGCGAAGCGGGCTTTCGCGCGGGCATGGACGAATATTTCCGCCGCCACGACGGCCAGGCGGTGACCTGCGACGACTTCGTCGACGCCATGGAATCCGTCTATGCGCAACAACACCCCGGCCAGGATTTCGCCGTCTTCCGGCGCTGGTACGCCCAGGCCGGCACCCCGCGCGTGCGGGTGCGCTCGGCCTACGATCCCGCCACCCGCGCCTGCCGCATCACGCTGGAACAGTACTGCGCGCCGGCGGGCCTGGAGGCCCGGCAATCCCCGCCGCCCGAAAAACCGCCCCTGCACATCCCCGTCGCCCTCGGCCTGATCGACGCGGACGGCACCCCCATGCCCATCCAGTGGGAAGGCGAACCCCGCGACACCGTCGTCCTGGAACTGCGAGAAGCCAGCCGGACCTGGACGCTGGCGGACATCCCGCGCGCGCCTGTGCCGTCGCTGCTGCGCGGCTTTTCCGCGCCCGTCATCCTGGAAACCGACCGCACGGCGGACGACCTGGCCCTGCTGGCGCGCCGCGACCCGGATCCCTTCGCCCGCTGGGACGCCGTCCAGGAAACCGCCCACCGCCACCTGCAGGCCGGCATCGCGGCCGACCGCGACGGCGGCCCGCAGCCGGTGCCCGATACGCTGCTGGACATCTGGCGCGCCGCCTTGAACGACGAACTGTCGCCCGCCTATCGCGCGCGGCTGCTGGCCCTGCCCGCCGTGCGCGAGGTCATCGACCGGGGCGAGCCCATGGATCCCCGGGCGGCCGTGGCGGCCTGGACCCGCACCCGGCAAATCCTGGGCGCGCGGCTGGCCGAAGCCTGGCGCGCCACCTATGACGCCCTGGCGGACGACGGCGGCCCCTATTCGCCGGACCCGGTCTCGTCCGGCCGGCGCGCCCTGCGCAACCTGGCCCTGGACAATCTGCTGGCCGGC
>CBFGXR010000135.1:0-5915 GCA_965652675.1 uncultured Castellaniella sp. | reverse complement strand
CCTCATCTTCGCTTGCCTGTTCGCCGTGTACGGCGTGCAGGGCAGGGCGTACGCCCCGCCTGAGCCACTTCGAGGATCCCTCGCTGCAGATCTGGTTCCAGATCGCCGCGGTCGGCGCCTTCCTGATCGCGCTGGGCATCGCCTTCTTCCTGGTGCAGATCTACGTCAGCTGGCGCGATCGCGAAGCGCTGCGCGACCATACGGGCGACCCCTGGGACGGCCGCACGCTGGAATGGTCCACCTCGTCGCCGCCGCCGGACTACAACTTCGCCTTCACGCCGCGCATCCATGAGCGCGACGCCTGGTGGCACATGAAGCAGTCGGGCTACCGCCGGCCCGAGAGCGGCTTCGTCGACATCCACATGCCGAAGAACACCGCCGCGGGCTTCACGCTGGCCGCGCTGAGCTCGGTCCTCGGCTTCGCCCTGATCTGGCACATGTGGGCGCTGACGATCGCGTCCTTCGCGGCCCTGATCGCCGCCGCCATCTACCATACCTTCAACTACCACCGCGACACCCACGTCAGCGCCTCGGACGTGACGCGCGCGGAGGAAGCCCGCACCCTGCAGTTGGCCCGCCATGTCTGATACCCATATCCTGCATCCCCAAGCGGCCGGCGGTCCGGCCGCCGCTCCCGACTTCATCGTGCGGGAGCCCCACCATCCGGAAAACGGCACGCTGCTCGGCTTCTGGATCTACCTGATGAGCGACTGCCTCATCTTCGCTTGCCTGTTCGCCGTGTACGGCGTGCAGGGCAGGGCGTACGCCGGCGGCCCCACGGGCGCCGACCTGTTCGACCTGCCGCTGGTGGCGGTGAACACGGCCATGCTGCTGTTCTCGTCGATCACCTACGGCTTCGCCATGCTGGAATCGCAGCGCGGCCGGGTGCGCGGGACGCAGGCCTGGCTGATCGTCACCGGGCTGTTCGGGCTGGCATTCCTGGGGCTGGAACTGTACGAATTCCATCACCTGATCGAACATGGCGCCGGCCCGTGGCGCAGCGCCTTCCTGTCGTCCTTCTTCACGCTGGTCGGCACCCACGGCCTGCACGTGACCTTCGGGATCGTGTGGCTGGTCACGCTGCTGTTCCAGCTCGGCCGCCACGGCCTGATCCCCGAGAACCGCCGCCGCCTGATGTGCCTGTCGATGTTCTGGCACTTCCTGGACGTGGTCTGGATCGGCGTCTTCACCTTTGTCTATCTGATGGGAGTGCTGCCATGAGCAACGGCCACCACACTACGCCCGGGCACGACGCGGCCCACGCCGGGGAAGGCGGCCACGCGCCCAGCACGTTCCGGGGCTACATGACCGGCTTCGTCCTGTCGGTGATCCTGACCGTGATTCCCTTCTGGCTGGTCATGGACGGCGTCCTGCCGAGTTCCGGCGCCACGGCGCTGACGATCCTGCTGATCGGCGCCGTGCAGATGGTCGTGCACATGGTGTATTTCCTGCACATGAGCCCCCGCTCCGAAGGCGGCTGGACCCTGCTGGCGCTGATCTTCACCGTCATCATCGTGGCCATCGCTTTGGCGGGGTCGCTGTGGGTGATGTACCATCTGAACGTCAACATGATGCCGGGACACCTGCACGACATGCCGTCGATGTAGGTTCCGTGCGGAAGCGGCCCCGCCTCGGCCGGCCGCGCCCGCCGCTCCCGGGTCCGCTTCCTTCCGTCCGCCGTGTCTCAACGCCCCTCACGTCCTCTGTCCTCGGGATGGCTCGTCCTCTGGACCTCCCTTCTGGCGGCGGCGCTGGGCGGCTTCGTCGCGCTGGGCACCTGGCAGGTCCAGCGGATGCACTGGAAGCACGCGCTCATCGCCCGGGTCGACGGCTTCCTGCGCGCGCCGCCCGTCGCCGCGCCGGGGCCGGATGCCTGGGCCGGCCTGCGGCCCGATCAGGACGAATACCGCCGGGTCGAACTGCGCGGCGTTCTGCTGGATCGCGAGATCCTGGTCCAGGCCAATACCCGCCTGGGCGCCGGCTTCTGGGTCATGACCCCGCTGCGGCGCGCCGACGGCGACATCGTCTTCGTCAATCGCGGCTTCGTCGACGCGGCGCACCGCGATCCCGGCGGCCGGGGCGCGCCGCCGCCGGCCGGCCCGGTCCGGATCGAAGGCCTGCTGCGCCTGTCGGAGCCCGGCGGCGGCTTCCTGCGGGACAACGCGCCGGCCGAGGGCCGCTGGTATTCCCGCGACGTGGCCGCCATGGCCCGGTCCCTGGGCCTGTCGTCCGTGGCGCCGTATTTCGTCGATCAGTCGGCTGGGGACGGGGCGGGGACCGACGCCGCCGCGACGGCACCCGCGCGCTGGCCCGTGCCCGGCCTGACCGTCGTGCATTTCCGTGACGAGCATCTCAGCTACGCGCTCACCTGGTACGCCCTGGCGGCCATGACGGCGGCGGCCATGGCCTACGGTGCGCGCCAGGAATGGCGCCGCCGCCGGGCGGCCCGGCGATGAAAAGGGCGACGCTGCCCGACGGCTCGCACGTGGCGGGCCGGCAGAATCTGCGTCTGCTGATCCAGCTGCGCTGGATCGCGGTGCTCGGCCAGGTGCTGGCCATCACCGTGGCCGTGGTGGGATTCTCCCTGGCGCTGCCGCTGTTCGACATGGCGCTGGTGGTGGCCCTGCTGATCGTCTACAACTTTTTCAGCCAGCTGCGGCTGAAGTGGCATCTGGCCGTCAGCCAGGTCGAGCTGTTCCTGGCGCTGCTGGTCGACGTCATGGCCCTGACCGCCCAGCTCTACCTGAGCGGCGGCGCCACCAATCCGTTCATCTTCCTCTACCTGCTGCAGGTGGCCCTGGCCGCCGTCCTGCTGCGGCGGCGCACGACCTGGATGCTGGCGGGCGCGACCTCGGCCGCGTTCGCCGGACTGGTGCTGACCCGCCATCACGGCTACACCCTGCCGTTGGACCTGGCCGACGGGCTGGACAGCCCCTTCGTGCTGGGCATGCTGGTCTGCTTCGCCCTGAACGCCGCCCTGCTGGCGGTCTTCATCACCCGCATCACCCACAATGTGCGCATGCGCGACGCGCGCCTGGCGGCGCTGCGCCAGCGCGCCTCCGAGGAAGAGCACATCGTCCACATGGGCCTGCTGGCCTCGGGCGCGGCCCACGAACTGGGCACGCCCCTGGCGACCCTGGACGTGATCCTGGGCGACTGGGCGCACGTGCCCGTCGTGGCCGCCGATCCCGAACTGCGGCAGGACGTGCGGGACATGCAGGCGCAGGTGCAGCGCTGCAAGACCATCCTGAGCGGCATCCTGATGTCGGCCGGCGAAGTGCGCGGCGAGGCCGTGACGCGCACCACCGTGATCGCCTTCCTCGACGGGCTGGCGGCGCAATGGCGGCAGGCGCATCCCTCGGCCCGTCTGCGATACAGTCGCCGGATCGACACGGACGCGGCGGTGATCGCCGACCAGGGGCTCCAGCAGATGGTGTTCAATGTCCTGAACAACGCCCTGGAAGCCTCGCCCACCTTGCAGCAGTTCACCGCCGTGCTGGAAAACGGCCAGCTCACGCTCGAGGTCCGCGACCAGGGTCCGGGCTTCGTCCAGGAAGTCCTGCGCACGCTGGGCAAGCCCTACCGCTCCACCAAAGGGCAGCCGGGCCGGGGGCTGGGCCTGTTCCTGTCGCACAAGGTGGCCCGGTCCCTGAGCGGCACCCTGAGCGCGAGCAACCTGCCCGAAGGCGGCGCCTGCGTCACGATCCGCTTTCCCCTGTCCGCCCTGACGCCGGAGGATGATGATGAACCCGCCGAATGACACGGGCGCCGAGACGCGGCCCCTGCTGCTCGTGGTCGAGGACGACGAGTCGCTGTCGCATTCCCTGACGCGCTCGTTCGAGCGCCGCGGCTACCGCGTGCTGCGCGCCGACAGCCTGGAATCCGTCGAGGCGCTGCTGGCGCAGGGCCACGTGCCCGGCTATGCCGTCGTGGACCTGAAGCTGCAGGGCGAGGCCTCCGGTCTGGCCTGCGTGCGCCGGCTGCATGCGCACGCGCCCGGCATGCTGATTGTGGTGCTCACGGGTTTCGCCAGCATCGCCACCGCCGTCGAGGCGGTCAAGCTCGGCGCCTGCCATTACCTGGCCAAGCCTTCGAACACGGACGACATCGAGCGCGCCTTCGCCCGGACCGAGGGCGACGTCGAGGCGGCCCTGGCGCCGCGCCAGGCGTCCATCAAGACGCTCGAATGGGAGCGCATCCACGAAGTGCTGGCCGCGACCAACTTCAATATTTCGGAGACGGCGCGCCGTTTGGGCATGCATCGCCGCACCCTGGCGCGCAAGCTGGAAAAGCGCCAGGTCCGCTGAGCCGCGCGTTCGGCATGGCATCAATCGCCGGACGGAGCGGGGCTTTGGGTGGGTCGGGAGGAGGGTGTCTCTTGTTTATTGGTCGATAATTTCATTATTTGATCAATAAATGGCATTCCATGCTTCGTCGATCCCTTCATTCCGCGTCCAAGCTACAATAATTGCCGCCGCAGGGATATCCCTTGCAGAAAAACCCGATGCCGGCGGGTAGACTGGACGCCGCATCGCCCGATCCGGACACGATCCGGCATCGTCCCCCATTCAAAGGAGTCCCTTCATGTCTCTGCATTCCGTCCTTCGCATGCTCGCGGGCGCCGCCGCCGTGGCCGGCGCGCTGGCCTGCGCGCCCGCTCAGGCGCAATCCGTGGCGGTCACCTCCATCGTCGAACACCCCGCCCTCGATGCCGTGAAGGACGGCGTGCACGCAGCCCTGGCCGCCGCCGGCTACACCGAGGCCAAGGGCCTGAAATGGCAGTTCCAGACGGCCCAGGGCAATACCGCCATCGCCGCCCAGATCGCCCGCAAGTTCGTGGGCGACAAGCCCGACGTGATCGTCGCCATCGCCACGCCGTCGGCCCAGGCCGTGGTCGCCGCCACCAAGTCCATCCCCGTGGTGTATTCCGCCGTCACCGATCCGGTGGCCGCCCAGCTCGTGCCGGGCTGGGAAGCCTCGGGCACCAACGTCACCGGCGTGTCCGACGCCCTGTCGCTCGAAAAGCAGATCGACCTCATCAAGAAGGTCGTGCCCGACGCCAAGAAGGTCGGCATGGTCTACAACCCCGGCGAGGCCAATTCCGTGGTCGTGGTCAAACGCCTGCGCGAACTGCTGCCGCAGTCGGGCATGAGCCTGGTCGAAGCCACCGCCGCCCGCACCGTGGACGTGGGCGCCGCCGCCCGCAGCCTGGTGGGCAAGGTCGACGTGATCTACACCAACACCGACAACAACGTCGTCTCGGCCTACGAATCCCTGGTCAAGGTCGGCGATTCCGCCAAGATCCCCCTGGTGGCCTCCGACACCGACAGCGTCAAGCGCGGCGCCATCGCCGCCCTGGGCGTGAACTATCGCGACCTGGGCGTGCAGACCGGCAAGCTCGTGGTCCGCATCCTGAAAGGCGAAAAGCCCGGCGCCATCGCCTCCGAGACCAGCTCCAAGCTCGAACTCTTCGTCAACACCGGCGCGGCCGCCCGGCAAGGCGTGACTTTGTCCGACGCGCTGGTCAAGTCGGACGCCCAGGTCATCAAGTAATTTCCCCGGGCGTGTCGCCTCCCCGGGCCGCCTGAGGGCGGCCCGGTCGTCATGGCGGTACCCGGCGCGGGGCCGCATCCAGAGATTTCCATTCCATGTCCATCTATCCCATGTGGGGCGCTCTCGAGATCGGGCTGATATTCGGCCTGGTCGCGCTGGGGGTCCTCATTTCCTTTCGCGTGCTGAACTTCCCCGACCTGACGGTGGACGGCAGCTTTCCGCTGGGCGGCGCGACGGCCGCCATCCTGATCCACCACGGCATGGATCCCTTCCTGGCGACCGGCGCCGCCACCCTGGCCGCCGGCTTCGCCGGCACGGTGACGGGCTGGCTGAACGTCCGGCTCAAGATCATGGATCTGCTG
>CBFGXR010000134.1:0-5924 GCA_965652675.1 uncultured Castellaniella sp. | reverse complement strand
GCGCTTCTGCATGAAGGCGTCGATGCCCTCGCCCACATCCTCGGCCAGCATGTTTTCCGCCATCACACCGGCCGCGTAGTCGTAGGCCTGATCCAGCGGCAGCCCCAGCTGCCGGTAGACCATGGCCTTGCCGGCGCGCACCGCCACCGGGCTCTTGGACAGGATGGCGTCGACCAGTTCCCGTACGGCCCCGTCCAGTTCGGCGTCGGGCACGGCGTGATTGACCAGCCCGCGCTCGGCGGCCTGGCGGGCGCTGATGAACCGACCCGTCACCAGCATCTCGAAGGCGTTCTTCATGGACACATTGCGCGTCAGCGCCACGGCCGGCGTGGCGCAGAACAGGCCGACGTTGATGCCGGACACGGCCAGCCGCGCGCTTTCGGCGGCCACCGCCAGATCGCAGCTGGCCACCAGCTGGCAGCCGGCGGCGGTCGCCGTGCCGTGGACCCGCGCGATGACCGGCACGGGACAGCGCGTGATGGACTGCATCAGCCGGCCGCAGCGGCCGAACAGGTCGCGGTAGTAGTCCCGGTCGCCGGCATGGCCGCGCATCTGCTTCAGGTCGTGGCCGGCGCAGAAGGCGCGGCCGCTGGCGGCCAGCACCACGACGCGCAGGTCCGCGTCGTCTCGGCAGGCGTCGAAGCGCGCCTGCAGCGCCGCCAGCATTTCCTCGGACAGCGCGTTGAACTGGTCGGGCCGGTTCAGCGTCAGCGTCAGGACGCCGTCGCGGCGTTCATCCAGCACCGGATCGTTCGAGGCTTGCGTCATGTGCGTCTCCTGGGTGGCCGGCGGCCGTCCAGGCCGCCGAAAAGATCTCCGCCAGCCGGTTCCCGGTCGTGACCGGATCGGCCTCGATGCCGCACGCCCGCAGATCGACCGTCTGCAGGCCCTCGTAGCCGCATGGATTGATGCCCAGGAAGGGATCGAGATCCATGGCCACGTTCAGGGCCACGCCGTGATAGGCGCGGCCGTTGCGGATCTTGACGCCCAGCGCGGCGATCTTGGCCAGGGCGTCGCCCCGGGGCTGCCGCAGCGCCGACTGGGGCACGTAGATGCCGGGGGCGCCGGGCTTGCGGCAGGCGCCCGCCACGCCCAGTTCGGCCAGCAGGTCCAGCACGGCCTGTTCGAGCAGGGCGACGAATTCCCGGACGAAGATCCCCCGGCGGCGCAGGTCCACCAGGGTGTAGAGCACGACCTGGCCCGGACCGTGATAGGTGACCTGCCCGCCCCGGTTGCAGTGCACCACCGGGATGCCGTGCGGGTTCAGGATGTGTTCCGGCCTGCCGGCCTGACCCAGGGTGTAGACCGGCGCATGTTCCACCAGCCAGAGCGCGTCGGGCGTGCCGTCGTCGCGCGCTTCGGTGAAATCCTGCATCGCCTGCCAGACCGGCAGGTAGGGAGCGGGACGGTCCAGCCAGCGCGCCTGCATGCCCATGGCCGGCCGCGCCTACAACACCACGGACACCATCTCGTGCCCGTGCAGGGCGCGGTACAGGTCGTCCAGTTGCTCGCGCGAGGTGACGCGCACCGTCAGGGTCAGGCCCAGGTAATTGCCGCTGGAACTGGGCCGGATTTCGATGCTGGCGGGATCGAAGTCGGGGTCGAAGCCGAGCGCGATCTCGGCCATGGCGCGCGCGAAATCGTCGTGCGCGCGCCCCATGACCTTGATCGGAAAGTCGCAGGGATAGGTGATCAGGGAATCTTCGGGACGGATCGGTTTCATGCCGTCATTATTCGAACATCAGGCGGATCTTGTCCAGCAGCCGGCCGAAGAACCCGGCTTCGTCCACCGAATGCAGCACCAGCAGCGGCCGCCGGTCCAGTTCCTTGCCGTCCAGGCTGATCACCAGCGTCCCGGCCCGGGCGCCCTCGGTCAGGGGCGCCATCAGCGGCTGGGTGTAGCGGGCCTCGGTCTTGATGTCGTCGGCGCGGCCGCGCGGCACCGTCACCCACAGGGCATCGGACAGGCCCAGTTCGGCGGTTTCGGTCGCGCCTTCCCAGACCCGCGCCGACACGGCCGGCTTGCCCTTGTCCAGCAGCTTGACCGTGTCGAAGTTCTTGAAGCTCCAGTTCAGCAGCTTCAGGCTGCTTTCGGTGCGGGCGGCATCACTGGCCGCGCCCACCAGCACCGATACGACGCGCCGGCCGTCGCGCAGCGCCGTGGCCACCAGGCAATAGCCCGCCGACTGGGTATGGCCGGTCTTCAGGCCATCGACGGTGGAGTCGGCCCACAACAGGCGGTTGCGGTTGCTCTGCTTGATGTTGTTGTAGGTGAATTCCTTCTGGCTGTCGTAGTGCCGGTATTGCGGGTACTGCTGGACCAGCGCCCGCGCCAGGATCGCCAGGTCCTCGACCGTGGTCATGTGATCGGGGTCGGGCAGGCCGGGGGCGTTGGTGAAGTGGGTGTGCTTCATGCCCAGGGCCTTGGCCTGCTGGTTCATGAGCGCGACGAAAGCCGACTCGCTGCCGGCGACGGCCTCGGCCAGCGCCACGGTGGCGTCGTTGCCCGATTGCACCAGCATGCCCTGCAGCAGGTCGTCCACCGCCACGTCCGTGTTCGGATTGATGAACATGCGCGAGCCTTCGGTCTTCCAGGCCTTTTCCGAGACGTGGACCTTCTGGTCGAGCTTCAGGCGGCCGCTTTCCAGCGCCTCGAAGATCACATAGGCGGACATCAGCTTGGTCAGGGACGCCGGTTCGACGGCTTCCTGGGGGTTCTGGGCCGAGATGATCTGGCCGCTGGTGGCGTCCAGCGTCAGCCAGGCCTTGGCGCCCAGGGTCGGCGCGGGAATGTTGGACAGGCTGCTGACCATGTCGACCCCGGCGGCGGCCTGCGCGGCCGCGGGCGCGGCGGCGGGCCCGGGCGCCGTCTGCGACCAGGCCGTGCCGGACATCAGCAGCGAGCAGGTCAGCGCCAGGGGCGCCAGGCGGGAACGACGGAGGAGCGACGGGATGGCATTCATGAGCATGGGCGGCGGAAATGGGGGAAGGAACGGCAAGCGCCCATTATAGGCAGCGCAAAAAACCGCGATGCCGGCATGGCCCGGCCAATTCGAGACAAAACGCAAGCAACTGAAACGACATGCCCCCCGGACGCGCGCACGCGGCACCGGCGGCGCGCCGGGTCCGCGGCCGGCCGGCTACAGGCCGGCCAGCCCCGACTGGACGATCTGGCGCAGGACCAGCAGCTTGCCGTGGAAGAAATGGCCGGCGTCCGGCACGACGGTCATGGGCAGCTGATGCGTCCGGGCGAAGTCCATGCCTTCGGACAGGGGCACGACCTCGTCGTGTTCGCCGTGGATCATGAGCGTGTCGGGCGGCATGGACAGGGGACGATGGCGGAAACGTTCGACCGCGCAGCCGATCAGCATCAGGCGGGCCGGCAGCGGCAGGCCCCGGTCCGCCAGGTCGGCGTACAGCTGGGCGGCCACCGCCGAGCCGAACGAAAAGCCCGCCAGCGCCCAAGGCCCCGAGGCCGCCTGGGGCCAGGCCTGAAAGATGTGCTCGACGACGGCCGCCATGTCGGCCGTTTCGCCGACCGCACGGTCGAACACGCCCTCGGACGCGCCCACCCCCCGGAAATTGGGGCGGATGGCCAGCAGGCCGTGCTGCACACAGGCGCGCGACACCGTGGTGACGATCTTGTTGTCGCGGGTGCCGCCATGCAGCGGGTGGGGATGCAGCACCAGCGCCCAGCCCGCGGGCGTGTCTTCCGGGTGATCCACGGTGTACTCGATCAGGCCGGCCAGACCCTGGCATGTGGCTTGTTCTGTGCGTAAACTCATGGCTGCGCGGATTCCCCTGTCTGCTCCAGACCCCATTCTACCCATATGACCGGCCCATCCCACGAACCCGCCTGCGCCCTGCCGCCCCCCGCGGCCATGGCCGGCGCCCTGCGCGAGGCCCTGCCGCAGTTCCGCCAGGTGGACTGGATCGAACAGACCGGCTCGACCAACGCCGATCTGCTGGCGCGCGCGCGCCGCGCCGGCGGGCCGCCGGACCGCCCCTGGGTGCTGGGCACGCACCTGCAGTCCCAGGGGCGCGGACGCGCCGGACGCACCTGGCAGAACCGCGTCGGCGCCAACCTGATGTTCTCCTGCGCCTTCGACGTCTTCCTGCCGGCCCGCCAGCTGCCGACACTGGCGCCCCTGATCGGCATGGCGACCTGTCAGGCCCTGCGCACGCGCCTCGATCCCCGCCACCGTCCGCGCCTGACCATGAAGTGGCCCAACGACCTGCTCTGGGACCAGGCCAAGCTGGCCGGCATCCTGATTGAATCCACCCGCTCGGGCACCGCCCAGGCCGCCGACCACCACCTCATCATCATCGGCATGGGCCTGAACCTGGAAGACGCCCGCGCCCTGTCGCAGTCGCTGGACCGGCGCATCGCGGACTGGGCCGAAATCGCGGCCGACGATCCCGTCGCCGCGCGCGCCTCGGCCGTCGACCTGGCCGCCTGTGCCGCGCGGTCCTGGTACGACGCGCTGAACCATGCCACCGCCCAGGGCTTCGCCGACCTGCCCGCCCGCTACGCGGAAGTCGACGGCCTGGCCGGCCGCATGCTGGACGTGCTCGACGACGGCCGCCTGCGGCACACGGGCGCGGCCTGCGGCATCGACGCCGACGGCCGCCTGCTGCTGCGCAACGCCGACGGCGTCCAGGCCGTCTCGGTCGGCGAAATCTCGGTGCGGCTGCAGCGATGATCCTGCTGATCGACGCCGGCAACACCCGGGTCAAGATCGCCTGGCTGGCCCCAGGGGCCTCCCGGCGCGACGCCCCGCCCCTGATCCTGGAACACGCGGCACTGCCCGGCCTGGCCGCGCGCCTGGATTTCGCGCCGCGTCGCATCCTAGGATCCAACGTCGCCGGCGACGCGGTGCGCGACACGCTGGAACGCGCCTGCAAGGCCGCCTGGGACCTGCCCGTGCGCTGGCACGACGCCCGCGACGGACACGCGCTGCTGCTGAACGGCTACCGCCAGCCGGCCCAACTGGGCGCCGACCGCTGGCTGGGCCTGCTGGGCCTGCTGCGGCACGTCCGCGACGAACCCGCTTGGCGGGCGGGCGCCCCCTGCGTCCTGGCCAGCTTCGGCACCGCCACCACGATCGACACCCTGGCCTGGCGGACGCAGGCCGACGGCACGCGCCGCGCCGCCTTCATCGGCGGGCTGATTCTGCCGGGCGCGGCCCTGATGGCCCGCAGCCTGGCCCAGGGCACCGCCGGCCTGCCCCTGGCCCGGGGCGAACCCGCCGATTTCCCGACCGACACGGATACCGCCATCGCCAGCGGCATCGCGGCCGCCCAGGCCGGGGCGCTGCTGCGCCAGCGACGGCTGGCCGCCGAAGCCTGCCCCGGCACGCACCCCTTGCTGTTCGTCAGCGGCGGCGACTGGCCACGCGTCCAGGACGAACTGCGGGCGGCGCTGGACAGCGCCTCCCCTGCTTGCGCGCCGCCGCGCTGGCTGGACAGCCCCGTCCTGGACGGTCTGGCCAGCCTGGCGGACCAGGACGGTCAGGCGGCCGGCTGAACCGCCTGGCGCCGCACGAAACGGCCGCCCCGTTCCGGCAGCACCCCGTCGGCCTCCGTGTAGCCGAGCACCCCGTTGACCCAGACCGCCTCCACGCCATCGCTCACCCGCATGGGGTTTTCGAACGTGGCGTTGTCCTTGATGCGATCGGGATCGAACACGACCACGTCGGCGGCCTTGCCCTCGGCCAGCACGCCCCGGTCGCCCATGCGGAAGCGCCGGGCGGACATGCCGGTCATCTTGTGCACGGCCTGCGCGAGGCTGAGCACGCCCTTTTCGCGCCAATACTGCGCCAGCACGCGCGGAAAGGCGCCCCACAGCCGTGGATGCGGGCGCTCGTCGTTGGGCAGGCCGTCCGAGCCGATCATGGACAGCGGGTGCGTGATGACACGCTGCA
>CBFGXR010000133.1:0-5944 GCA_965652675.1 uncultured Castellaniella sp. | reverse complement strand
GCCCCTGGCTCCCGTCCCTTCCGTCTCCGAATCCCCGCAGCCGGGCGGCATCTACCTGCAGCTCGGCGCCTTCTCCTCGGCCCAGAACGCCCAGTCGCTGGCGCAGCGCGTCAACACCGAGGCCGCCGGCCAGGCCGGCCCCGCCACCGTGATCCACCAGCCGCCGCTCTACAAGGTCCGCATGGGCCCCTACCTGTCGCGCGACGAGGCCGCCCACACCGCCTCGCGGCTGGCGGAATCCGCCGGCCTGAACCCCGTGATCGCGCTCGACCAGGGGCTGTAGGCCCTCAGCGGCCTTCCCGCGCGAGTGCCCAGGCGTACAGCCGATCGCGCGCCAGCCCCGTGGCCCGGGCGCCGATCCGCGCCGCGTCACGCACCGACAGGTCCTCCAGCAGCGCCTCCATGATCCGGCGCTGCTCGGGCGACAGATCCTCGTCCGGCGCTTCCACCCGCTCGTCGGCGTGCACCACCAGCACGAACTCGCCCTGTTCCCGGTGGGCGTCCTCGTCCAGCCAGGCCAGGGCCTCGCCCGCCGGCAAGGTCCGGATCTCCTCGAACCGCTTGCTCAGTTCGCGCGCCACGGTCAGCCGCCGGTCCGGACCGGCGGCGGCCGCCAGATCCTGGAGCGCCGCCCGCAAGCGGTGCGGCGTCTCGAACATCACCACCGGCACCGGCCAGGCGAGCCAGCGTTCCAGCCACTTGCGGCGCGCCTGGGCCTTGGACGGCATGAACCCGGCGAAGGCGAAGCCGGGCTCCTCGTCGCGGGTGGCGCCGCTCGCCATGAGGGCGGCGACGACCGCGCTGGGCCCGGGCAGCGGCACGACCCGGTGGCCGGCCGCCTGGACCTCGCGCACCACCCGCGCCCCCGGATCGCTGACCGCGGGCGCGCCGGCGTCGGACACCAGGGCGATGCGCTCGCCCCGGGCCAGGCGCTGGATCACGGCCTCCGCCGCTTCGCGCTCGTTGTGGCGATGGGCCGCCAGCAACGGCGTGCCGATCCCCCAGGCGTCCAGCAGCGCCCGGGTGGTGCGGGTGTCCTCGGCGGCGATCGCGTCGCAGCGGCGCAGGGCTTCCCAGGCACGCAGGCTCAGGTCGCCCAGGTTGCCGATCGGCGTGGCGACCACGTACAGGCAACCCGCCGGCCAGGACTGGCCCGCCACCAGATCGGCGTGACGTTTCCACGTCGGCCCGGCCTTCTCCCAGTCTGCGCTGTCCGTCATACTCGTTTTTCCTTTTGCTTGCGGATTGGATGTCCAGCCATGCCCGCCGATCCCTACGAAACCGCCCGACAGGCCCAGCGCCGCGCGGTGACGCGCCGCCGTCGCCGCCCGCGACGGTCCGTTCAGGCGGCCGGACGCGCCGATCCCGCCGCCGACGCGCCGCCGGCCGGGTCCCCGACCCAGCGCCAGGGCCGCGAGGCCGAACGCCGGGCCGCGCGCCACCTGGAAGCGCGCGGCGTCCGCATCCTGGCCGCCAATCTGCGCTGCCGCGCCGGGGAAATCGACCTGGTGGGCCGCGAAGGCGCCCTGCTGCTGTTCATCGAGGTGCGGGAACGCCGCAATCCGGCTTTCGGCGGCGCCGCCGCCAGTGTAAACCGCCCCAAGCAGGCCCGGCTGATCCGGGCCGCGAACCACTTCCTGCCCCGGCTCGTCCGGCTGCATTTCGGCGGCGACGCACCGGCCTGCCGGTTCGACGTGGTGGCCTTCGACGCCGACCGGCCCCGCTGGATCCGCGGCGCCTTTCACGCCTGACCGCCCCGAACCGGTCCGCAAACTGTTACGTTCAGGTGTAACCGCACCGCGCGCTCATGCGATAATCGGCTCCATGGACATGACCTCCCGCATGACGTCGCACTTCGACGACGCCGTCGACGCGTTCCGCGCCAGCGCCCGCGAACTGGCCCCCGCCCTGGCGGCCGCGGTCGACCTGATGTTCGGCGCTCTGACCAACAACGCCCGCATCCTCGCCTGCGGCAACGGCGGCTCCGCGGCCGACGCCCAGCACTTCGTGGCCGAACTCGTGGGCCGCTTCGAGCGCGACCGCCTGCCGCTGGCCGGCATCGCCCTGAACACCGACACCTCGATCATGACCGCCGTGGGCAACGACTACGGCTTCAACGCCGTGTTCGAGCGCCAGGTGGCCGCCCTGGGCCAGCCCGGCGACATCCTGGTGGCCATCTCCACCAGCGGCAATTCGCCCAACGTCCTGCGCGCGATCGAGGCCGCGCACGAACGCGACATGCAGATCATCGCCCTGACGGGCAAGGGCGGCGGCCAGATCAATGCCCTGCTCTACGAGACCGACGTCCACCTCTGCGTCCCGCATGATCGCACCATGCGCATCCAGGAAGTCCACATCCTGCTGCTGCATGCGCTGTGCGACGGCATCGACGCCCTGCTCCTGGGAGACCCTCTCTGATGCCCGTTTCCGCCCGCCCCCTCGCCCGCCTGCTGATCGGCCTCGCCTGCCTGGCCTCCCTGTCGGGCTGCGGCCTGTTCGTCGTGGGCGGCGCGGCCGCCACCTCCACCATCGTGGCCACGGACCGGCGCACCGCCGGCGAACAGGTCGACGACCAGACGATCGAACTGCGCGTCTCCAGCGAAATGAACAAGGCCTTCGGCGACAAGGCCCGCATCAGCGGCACGGCCTACGCGGGCCGGCTGCTGCTGGTGGGCGACGTCCCCACCGACGCCGACCGGCAGCAGGCCGAAACCATCGCCCGGGGCATCACCAAGGTCCGCTCGGTGGACAACTACATCCGGGTCGGGGACATCACGCCGCTCAGCGTGCGCACCAACGACACCTGGCTGACCTCCAAGGTCAAGAGCCAGCTGGTGACCACCGAGAACGTGCCCTTCCGCACCATCAAGGTCACGACCGAACGCGGGATCGTCTACCTGATGGGCAAGGTCACCGACGACGAAGGCCGCCGCGCCGCCTCCGTCGCCTCCGGCATCTCGGGGGTCAACAAAGTCGTAAAATTGTTCACGATCGTGGCGCGCGAAACCCTGCTCACGGAACCCGGCAAGCAGGGCGCCGCGCCCGTCACCGATTCCAGTTCATCCGGCGCCTCCACGCCGTCGCCCGCGGGTGACGGCGGCGGCGCCCAAGCCATGCCCGTGCAATGAAAAACATGACCCCCACGCTGCGCCCTTCGGGCTTGCTGCCCCCCAAGGGGGCTTTTCATCTTGGGGCGGCCCTGCGATGAAAAAAATACTTCTCGGCCTGGCGGCCGTCGTGGCGATCGGCGCCGCCGCCCTCTGGCAGCTCCAGGGCACCGCCCAGGCGGCGCCCGACGTCGCCTTCACCGACCTGAACGGCCGCACCGTCACCACGCAGGACCTGCGCGGCAAGGTCGTGCTGGTCAAGTTCTGGGCCACCAGCTGCACCACCTGCGTGGCGCAGATGCCCGACACCATCCGCCACTACGAAGAACTGAAATCCCGGGGCTTCGACACCATCGGCGTGGCCATGCAATACGACCCGCCCAACTACGTCAAGAACTTCACCGAAACGCGCCAGCTGCCCTTCCCGGTCGTGATCGACGCCCAGGGCAAGATCGCCCAGGCCTTCGGCGACGTGCGCCTGACGCCCACGGCCTTCCTGATCGACAAGCAGGGCCACATCATCAAACGCTACCTGGGCAACTACGACGAAAAGGTCTTCATGGCCACGGTCGAACAGGCGCTGGCTTCCTGACATGACGAACCCCGACCCGGACATCGCGTCCCAGACCCCGGCCGCCCTCAAGGCCGAAGTCCTCTCCGAGGCCCTGCCCTACATCCGCCGCTTCCACGGCAAGACCGTCGTCATCAAGTACGGCGGCAACGCCATGACCGACGAGCACCTGCAGCGCAGCTTCGCCCACGACGTGGTGCTGCTGAAACTCGTCGGCCTGAATCCGGTGGTGGTGCACGGCGGGGGCCCGCAGATCAACAGCGCGCTCAAGCGCATCGGCAAGGAAGGCACCTTCATCCAGGGCATGCGCGTCACCGACGCCGAAACCATGGAAGTCGTCGAATGGGTGCTGGGCGGCCAGGTCCAGCAGGACATCGTCATGATGGTCAACGAGGCCGGCGGCAAGGCCGTGGGCCTGACCGGCAAGGACGGCTGCCTGATCCAGGCCCGCAAGAAACTCATGCCCGACCCCGACCACCCCGGCGAAATGCTGGACATCGGCTTCGTGGGCGACATCGAACGCATCGAGCCGGCCGTGGTCAAGGCCCTGCAGGACGACCAGTTCATCCCCATCATCTCGTCCATCGGCTACGGCGAGGACGGCCAGGCCTACAACATCAACGCCGACGTCGTCGCCGGCAAGATGGCCGAGGTCCTGGGCGCCGAAAAGCTCGTCATGCTGACCAACACCCCCGGGGTGCTGGACAAGAACGGCCAGCTGCTGCGCAGCCTGTCGGCCCAGACCATCGACACGCTGTTCCAGGACGGCACCCTGTCGGGCGGCATGCTGCCGAAGATCTCCTCGGCGCTGGACGCCGCCCGGTTCGGCGTGAATTCGGTGCACATCATCGACGGCCGCGTGCCGCACTGCCTGCTGCTGGAAATCCTGACGGATCGCGGCGTGGGCACCATGATCAGTTCGCACTGATGCGCCGCCCGGCGGCGGCGCGCGGCGCCAGGGGAGCCCGATGAAAGCGCCCAGCCCCCTGCGGCGCCGGCGGGCCGTCGGGCCCGACGATCCCGTCTGGCTGTTCGATCTGGACAACACCCTGCACGACGCCTCGCGCGGCATCTTCCGCGCCATCGACCGGCGCATGGGCGCCGCCGTGGCCCAGGCGCTGGACCTGCCGCAGGACCAGGCCGACGCCCTGCGCCTGCGCTACTGGAAGCGCTACGGCGCCACCGCCATCGGCCTGGCGCGCCACCACGGGGTGAACCTGCGCCAGTTCCTGGCGACCTGCCACGATTTCGACATCGCCCCGCTGGTGCACGCGGAAACCGGCCTGGCCGCCCGCCTGCGCGGCCTGCCGGGCACGCGCATCGTGCTGACCAACGCCCCGGCCCACTACGCCCGCCGGGTGCTGGACGCGCTGGGCATCCTGCAGGAATTCGACGGCCTGTGGGCCATCGACCACATGATGCCCATGGGATTGTCGCGGCCCAAGCCCTCGCCCGGCCTGATGCGCATGGTGGTCGCCCGGCTGGGCGTGCCCGCCCATCGGATCATTCTGGTCGAGGACACCGAACGCAACCTGAAGTCCGCCCGTCAGGTCGGCATGCGCACGGTCTGGCTGTACCACCCGGGCACGCCGTTTTCCCGCCAGCGCACCGGCCGCGACCTGTACGTGGATGCGCGGATCAACCGCCTGGGGACGCTGCTGCTGCGGGCCCGCGCCGGGCACATGCCGGGCAGTCGGGATCGCGCCTGAAACGGATCGTGTGCCACTGCATGCGCAGGGCATCGACCGACAGCAGCCGCCCGACCAGGGGTTCGCCCATGCCGGCGATCACCTTGACGGCCTCGGCCGCCTGGACGCTGCCCACCATGCCCACCAGCGGCCCCAGCACCCCCGTGGTGGCGCAGCGCAGTTCCTCGACGTCGTCGGCCTCCGGAAACAGGCAGTGGTAGCAGGGCGCGTCCGCGTCCCGCAGGTCGTAGACGCTGATCTGGCCGGAAAACTTGATCGCCGCCCCCGATACCAGGGGCTTGCGGGCCGCCACGCAGGCACGGTTGATGGCGTGCCGGGTGGCGAAATTGTCGCTGCAGTCCAGGACCACGTCGGCGTCCCGGACCAGTTCGCGCAGGCGGGCTTCGTCCAGGCGTTCGACCAGCGCCCGGATCATCTCGAACGACGCGCTGAGCTACAGCTACCCGGCACCGGGGAGCGCGCGTCCGCATGCGGTGTCCTCGATCACGGGCACGGTGAACGGGTTTACCAACCCCACGTTTACCTACGACGCCAACGGCAACATGACGAGCGGGCTG
>CBFGXR010000132.1:0-5962 GCA_965652675.1 uncultured Castellaniella sp. | reverse complement strand
CAGATTGACCTGCTGGTGCTTCAGCAGCTCGGGCAGCGCCAGCGAATCCGCCCGCATGGGCCGATAGTAGCCGGCGCAATAGCAGACCAGATCCAGAGGGCCTTCGGACCGCAGGCGCACGGCGGCTTCCTGCACGGCCTGTGCGTCGGTCACGTCCAGAGCCACCGCCCCGCTTCCCGGGTGGGCCTCGACGAACGCCTGCAGCAAAGGCTGCTGGCGCGCCGACACGATGACCTGGGCGCCACGGGCATGCAATTGTTCGGCCACCGCCAGGCCAATGCCGCTGGACGCGCCCACCAGCCACACGCGCTTGCCGCGCCAGTCCGTCAATGAAGGGTTGAGAGACACCGCGCTATTCCTTTGTGAATGACAGCAGCACTTCACCCAGCGTGATGCCGAACTTGCTCATGGTGGCCCGGTTGAGCATCACCTGCTCATCGACGAGGAACATCCAGTCATCGAATTGCACCTCATATTCCTTGCCGTCCACCGGCAGACGCAAGGTGTAGTTCCAGCGGAAGGCATTGCCGGATTCCTGGCCCCGGGCCTCCCCGACCACGTCATCGGCGCGTCCCACGTAGCGCCCGCCGTCGAGCTTGGTCAAATGCCAGACACGACGCTGCTTCGTGCCATCCGAATAGGTGAAGGCTTCGTCGAGCACCCCCTGATTGCCCTCCCAGCGGCAATCCATGATCACGGTGAACCGGCGGGCCACTTCCCCGCTGCGTTTCTGAAAGATGCCATGAGCCCGGACACGGCCATTGAAATAGCGGTCCAGCTCCAGTCTGGGCCGTTGCTGAGCGTAATCCACCACTTGGGGGCCGGCACATCCCGCAAGCACGGCGGGGCCCGCGATCAAGGCACAAAGAACATGGCGGCGTGTGGTCATGATGTCATCCTTCGGTAGAGTGAGAGGCAATGAACAGCCGGTGAAGCAGCCAGGCGGCGCCCAGCTTGAGTACGCAAGGCAAAAGACCATAGGTCCACGCCAGAAGCCGCAGTGCGTGGGGATCCTGGCTGCCGGGCTCATAGCCCAGCCATTGCAGCAGGGGCAGCGTCACCCCGGCGGCCAGCGCGAGGTTGAGCTTGGTGGCAAGGTTCCACCACCCCAGGTATGCGCCGTCGCGCACGCCTTGGGCGCCATGGCGCTCGATCAGCAAGGCCAGCAGCGCGCCCGGCACGACCAGATCGGCTCCCAGCGCGGCGCCCGAGAGCACGCAGATGATGGAAAAAGCCGCCACCTGACCGCTTCCCAGGCCCGCCACCCAGCCGAAACAGACCACCGCCAGCAGCATGCCGGCGCGCCATGTCCGCTCCAGGCCGAGCCGAGGCACGACCCGCACCCACAGCGGCATGGAAAGAGCTCCGCTGACGAAGTAGAGCACCAGGAAAAGCGCGACCTGGGACGGGCCGGCCTGCAGCCGATCCTGGGCGAAGAACAGCATCAGCGCGGCCGGGATGGCGCCGGCGATGCCATTGAGCAGGAACACGGCCAGCAGGCGCCGGAATGGCCGCTCCTTGAGCGGCTGCCAGAGAAGAACCGCACCGGCGGCTTTCCCCGCCGGCGACAGGGTCCGCGCCATCGCCGGCGGCCGCGGGGCGTGCCACAATGCGAGCCAGGCGAACAGCAGGGTCAGAGCCAGAACCTTCAGCGTGTTGTGGGGGCTCCCATTCACAGCGATCGCGCTGGCCGTGATCACGCCCACCAGACCCAGGCCCTCGCGCCAGGCGACGATGCGGCTGCGCTGAACGGCATCCCCTCCGAGACGCACCCCCCAGGCCTGATGCGCAATGATCAGCTGGCTGTGGGCCAGACAAGTGAACAGAAGACCTGCAACCATCCAGGCCGCCAGGGGCGCCTCCCCCTGCGCCTGGGGGAAAAAGAGCCCCGTCATGCCCAGCCCCAGCAGCAGCGCCGAGGCGCCCGCCACCCACAAAACGGCCAGGATGCTGTGACGATACAAGTGATCGCTCAAACGCCCCAGCAGGGGTTCGACACCCGCGTCCATCAGGCGCACGAGCAGCAGCAGCGCACCCACCAGTGCCAGCGGCAGCCCAAGATCACTGGCGTAATAATGGGGCATCACCACATAGATCGGGATCGCGGCAAAAGCCAGTGGCAGCCCCATCAGACCGTAGGCCAGGCCATCGCCTGGCGCCATGGATCGCGCCGTTTCCAGGGCGGCGGGACGGCTCATGGCCTGGCCTGCGCGAGGCGGGCCAGCAAGGCGCCGCGCAAATCCGGCTCGGACGTCCGGGGGGACAGCCAGATGCCAAAGAACCGCTTCGCCAGTTCGGCGTCCTCGATGGAGCCAAGCAACCGCGACCCTCGCCAGACCGTCATCCCGCGTCCGGGCTGATACAGCCCCGTGAGGCGATCCCCCGGCATCACGTCAGGCAGCAACCCGGCCAGTTCCTTGCGCCAGCGCTGCGTCTGGCCAGGCGTCAGGCCACCCTGATGTTCGATCTCCTCGACAGATCGTTTGGCGATGTCGGCGCCGGCGAAAGCCCGGTGATAGGTCAGTTCCAGGGCCAATGGGTAGGCGCCGAAATCGTCCGCGTCGAACCGCCGCCCCACCCACAGGCGGGCGTCGTAGATGCGCAGTCCGAAAAAGCGCAACCGCCCCTCACCGGCCAGTTTCGCGTCGGGCAGGATCAGGCGCACGAAAACCGGCGGGCCACCCGCCTCCGCCTGCCCCCGATCCGGTTCAGCGCCCACGTCCGGTGCCACCAGGACAAGGCCGCAGAGGAGCAGGCGGCGCCTCAGCGGCGAGTGTCCGGACGGATTCGGGCGGCCGGCGGGCATGGATATCGGTCGTGAAGGCATTGCGTATTCAATCTTTCACCAGCGTGTACTGGACCACGTCGATGTTGCCGGTATCGAACGCCGCCTCGCAGTAGGCAAGATAGAATTCCCAGGTTCGCAGAAAACCGGCATCGAACCCCTGGGCCAGCACCTCGGCGCGATGTTGCGTGAAACGCTGGCGCCAGCGGCGCAAGGTTTCCGCATAGTCGGTGCCGAAGGCGAATTCATCGGTCACGCGCAGGCCCGCCTGCCGGGCTTGCGCACGAAAATGCGCCGGACTGGGCAGGCAGCCGCCCGGGAATACATACTGCTGAATGAAGTCGGTGCCCTGCACATAACGTTCGAACAACGCATCGTCGATGACGATGCTCTGCACGCAGGCCTTGCCGCCCGGTTTCAACAAGCGCGCCAGGGCGCCAAAATAGTCGGGCCAATACGATTGGCCTACCGCTTCGATCATTTCAATGGAGCAGATCGCATCGAACGGCTCGTCCTGGATATCGCGATAGTCCTGCAGGCGCAAGTCGGCCCGGGATGCGAGCCCGGCGCGCAGCATCCGCTCCCGGGCCCAGGCCAATTGTTCGGAGGACAGGGTGACGCCCGTGACATGTGCCTGGAACTCACCCGCCGCCATTTCGGCCAGCGCTCCCCAGCCACAGCCGATCTCCAATACACGGCTGCCGGGCCGCACTTCGGCGCATCGCAGTGCGCGGCCGATCTTCGCGCGCTGGGCATGGGCCAGATCGCCCGACGGATCCCCCTGAAACCAGGCGGCGGAATAATTCATGCCCGGATCGAGCCACAGCTGGTAGAAGTCATTGCCCAGATCGTAATGGGCCTGGATGTTGCGCCGGCTCCCGGGTCGGGTATTGCGATGCATCAGGTGACGCAAGCGATAGAGCAGCCGCCCCCACCAGCTGCCGTACACCAGCGTTTCCAGCGTGTTGCGGTTGGTCACCAGCAGGCGCAGCAGATCGGCCAGATGTGGCGTGCTCCAGTCGCCCGCGATATACCCTTGCGCCAGACCGATGTCGCCCGAGCGCAGCACGGAGCCGAACACGCGCCAGTCGCGCAGCCGCAAGCTGGCGTGAGGCTGCCCCCCCTGGCCCAGCTGCAGCATGCGGCCATCGGGGGCTTCCAGATGGAGCGTGCCATGTTGCAGGTGCTGCAACCAGCGCAGGCAGGTGCGCGCGGCGGCCGGCATGTCGGCGGGAAACCCGGATGGAAATGAGGAAGACGTTTTAATGTTCATTGCCAGTCGTCCGAGGGAAAGGAACGGGAAACGGGCTGCGCCGGCGCTTCGGGTTTCGCGTGAACCGGCACCCGTTTCAACCAGAGCAGAAAGGCATTCCAGAGAATGCGGGCCATGACGCCCAGCGTCAGCAGGGGGTAGCGCCAGAGCGCGCGGCGACGGCTGTCGGCATTCAGCGGTTCGAGCCGCCCAGCCACGCCCGTCAGCAGCATGGGGCCTGCGCTGTCGTGATAATCGATTTTCACCCGGACCGATCTCAGCCCATGGGGACCGGTGCGGCGGAATTCGAAGCGGTAGCCGCCCTCCAGGGGGCAGAACGGCGAGACATGAAAAACTTTCCGCGCCTGCAGCACCTGGCCGTAACGGGGGTGATCCAGCACGTAGACGTGCCGTTCACCGAAAGTATTGTTCACCTCGGCCACGATGACGCGCAAACTGCCGTCGGATCGGTGGCAATACCAGAAACTGACCGGTTTGAAGGTGTACCCCAGCACACGGGGATAGCATTGCAGCCAGATCTCGCCTTGCGCATCGTGGATGCCCTCGGCGCTCAACAGCGCCTCCAGCCAGGCCAGCGCGCCTCCCTCCAGGGGGCCGCGCCCATCGCCATGATCGGTGTCCCGGAAGACAAGCGCGCCACTCCGGTTCAACGCCAGGGGCTTCGCCGACTGCGGCCGCTGGCGCAATGTACGCATGGGCAGCATGAGAAAAAACGTCGGCACGACGAAACGATGGAGGCGCGGACGCAGCCGGGTATGCCAGACGTGGCCGAAACCGATATACGGCCGATTGGCCGGCGGAACAGGATGATCGAGGCTCAGGTTCATGCCGCCTCCCGGCGCCGCCATTGCGTCAGCAGCAGATCCGCGGCGCGGTAGCCAGACTGCAGGCCATCCTCATGAAAGCCATAGCCAGCCCAGGCGCCTGCATACCAGGTGTGCCATACCCCCTGCAACTGCGGCAGACGCCGCTGCGCCGCCATGGCCCCGATATCGAATACCGGATGATCGTAATCAAACTCGCCCAGTACCCGCATGGGATCGATGTCGCGGACCGGATTGAGAGACACCAGCACGGGCTGCGCGAACGGCAGCGGTTGCAGACGATTGAGCCAGTAGTGAAGACAGACGCGGGCAGACTCGCGGACACCATCCGCGGAACGCTCATAGTTCCACGCGGCCCAGGCGGCGCGATGCCGCGGCATCACGGCGGTGTCGGTATGCAGGATGGCGCGATTCGCCTGGTAGCGGATGGCCCCCAGCACCGCCTGCTCTTGCGCGGTGGGATGCTCCAGCATGCGCAGAGCCTGATCGCTGTGTACCGCCAGCACCACGGCATCAAAACGTTCAGCTTCGCCCGCTGCATGAATGTATACGCTGGCCTCGTCGCGCCGGACCCGCTCGACAGGGGTCGCCAGGCGGGCATCCAGCCCCTGGAGCAGCCTGTCTACATACTGGTGCGCGCCACCGGCCACGGTATGCCATTGCGGCCGGTCTTGCACCTGGAGAAGCCCATGGTTGTGACAGAATCGCACCATGGTGGCCACGGGAAATCTCAGCATCTGATCGGTGGGACAGCTCCAGATGCAGCCCAGCATGGGCAGGAAGTACCAGTGCCGGAAGGCCTCGCTGAAGCCATGACGATCCAGAAAATTGCCCAGCGGCTGGACCAGAGCGGCGTCGTCTCCCCGGGTTGCGAGCCGGGTGCACAAGCGGTTGAAGCGCAACAGCTCGCAGAGCATCCCCAGAAAGCGCGGGCGCAGCAGGTTGCGCCGCTGGGCGAACACCGTGCCGAGGCTGGAGCCGCTCCATTCGAGGGCGTGGGCGCCCGCCGGACCGGCGCCCGGCACCAAAACGTTCAGCTTCGCCCGCTGCATGAATGTATACGCTGGCCTCGTCGCGCCG
>CBFGXR010000131.1:0-5980 GCA_965652675.1 uncultured Castellaniella sp. | reverse complement strand
AGCACGCCGTCGCGCTGGTGGCCGAACAGATCGTAGGCCGCGACGATGTCGTCCAGCGGATAGTGATGGGTGACCAGCGCGCCGAGATCGAGGCGTTCGGCGGCGATCACGTTCATCAGGCGGCGCATGCGTTCCTTGCCGCCGGGACACAAGGCCGTATTGATGCGATGGTCGCCCAGGCCGGCGGCGAAGGCGTCGAGCGGAATCTTCAGATCCTGCGAATACACGCCCAGGCTGGACAGCGTGCCGCCGGGTTTCAGGCAGCGCAAGGCCTGTTCGAACGTGGCCTGCGTGCCCAGCGCCTCGATGGCCGAATCGGCGCCGCGGCCACCGGTCAGCCGCATCACCTCGGCGACCACGTCGCATGAGCGGAAGTCGAGAGTGACGTCGGCGCCCAGCCGCTGCGAGATGCCCAGGCGGTGCTCGTTGCCGTCCACCGCGATGACAGTGGTCGCCCCCAGCAAGCGCGCGCCGGCGGTCGCGCACAGGCCGATGGGCCCCTGGGCGAAGACGACCACCGTGTCGCCCAGACGGATATTCGCATTTTCCGCACCCTTGAAACCGGTGGACATGATGTCCGGGCACATCAGCACCTGTTCGTCGGTGAGCCCGTCGGGAATCGGCGCGAGGTTCGCCTGCGCGTCCGGCACCAGCACGTATTCGGCCTGGGTGCCGTCGATCAGGTTGCCGAAGCGCCAGCCGGCGGTGGCCTTGTAGCCGTGGCAGCCGCAACGCCCGGAGGGAATCAGATAGCTGCCATCCTGCGACGGGACGCCGTCCTGCGCGGCGTAAGAGCCGAAATTCGGGCAGATCGCACCGGCGATGACACGCTGGCCTTCCTGGTAGCCGGTGACCGCGCCGCCCAGCTTTTCGATGATGCCCACGGGTTCATGACCGACCGTGAGGCCTTTGGCGACCGGATACTCGCCCTTGAGGATATGGATGTCGGTCCCGCAGATCGTGGTGGTGGTGATGCGGACCAGCGCGTCGTTGGGTCCGACATCGGGGATGGGCTTGTCGGTCAATTCGATCCGGCCGGGCTCGACGAATACGGCGGCTTTCATTGTGGCGACCATCGGTGCTCTCCTTGCATGAGATCAGCGGGCTTGTGGCCTGCCAGCCCGCGGGCGATGGTTCCATCGTATCGGCTCTCAACGGCCGGGGGCTTGCGCCAGATCATGGGAATCCCTGCTTCAGATTCTTCTATGCACGCACTGTGGATTGATTCAATTTTTATAGAACTTCAAAAATTTCTACTTATACGCTTTAATCACAGAAAAAATCTACGATCGCCGATCGATGTATCTGGCGAAATGACGAGCAACGACCTCCTCGATACGCGCCACCTGCTCATCGGTGAGCTCCTCGACGAAGTTTCGTTTGCGTCGGGACAAAACACCGTGGCCCTGCACGATGATGTCGATGAGCGAGTTCAATTTCGATTGGCGCATGTCCAGCCAGGTCTCGAGTTCGCGCACTGTCCGATCGTGGCTGCGCAGGTACTCCACTTCCGATGCCAGATCTTCCTCGACACACAGCTTGCAGCACTGGAGCATGAACTCGCACATCTCGGTGGCATCAAAGTAAGCATAGAGCCACAGGGGTTGCGGAGACATCACCCGGATGGTGGCGCTGTCGCCGTCCAACTGATAGTCCAATAGTTCGGTGCGAGGCTTCGAATAGGACTTCAGCAACGACGAGTAGTGGTCCAGCCGCTTCAGCATGCGTGCCGAAATGGGCAGCACCACACCCGCCGGCGTGAAGCCCGACTGGCGCAAAACATGGTGCAGCAGAAAGCGGTGCAACCGCCCGTTTCCATCGAAGAACGGATGCACGAAGACCAGGCCGAAGGCCGCGCAGGTCGCAGCCACCATTGGGTCGAGCATGCCTTCCGTCGCATACGCCGCCACCCGGCCAACGGCTTCCATCATCGGCCCCACTTGCTCGACGGGGGGGGGAATGAAATCGGCCATATTGCGCAAACGGCCCGGACGCGACAGCCAGTTCTGCGCCGTCCGATAACTGGATTCGGCGCTCAGCGGCGTCACGATGAGATTCTGCCACTCGCAGAGTTTCTCTTCATCGAACACGCCAGGCTCGCCAGCCATTTCAAGCAGGTGCCGGAACTTGGCGGCACGCGAACTGTCGGGCACCTCGTCTTCGATGCCATAGGTCGAGCGGGTCTCGGAAAGGTACAAATAGTCCACGGCCCGGCTGAGCATCTCGGGCTCGATGGCATCCATGGCCCTTGCAACCTTGGCGCGCAGATCTTCGGCCAGCAGCCCACACAACGTCCCGGTCTTTCGCACCAGCGGGCTGAACTCCCGGCTGCCGAGCAGGTTGTTGACGACCGCGAACTGCGGGCTGGACATTTCCGGGCCCACCAAGTAGTCATCGGCGTTCAGCAAGCGCACGCGCGGGGATCCGGCCGGCGCCCGGTACTCGAAGTCAGCACCGGCCAGCCAGTGCGCCAAGTACCCCGCCCGGCGGGCATAGCCGGACGTCGGCCGGCTGTTCAGCCATGCCTGGATGTCCGCAAGAACCGGACGATGCTCGAAAAGCGCGCCCAGCACGGTCAGGTTCAGGTGCTCGCGCTTGAGCGCGAAGGTGAGCTGCTCCACCGTCGACTGCTCGGCCGAGACCCGGCCGCGCGGCAGTTCGATCCGTTCAGTCCCATCAGGAGCCTGCGTGCGGGTCTCAGCCGCTCGCGCCCCGAGCCAGAAGGTCTGGCGCAGCGGCGGCACCGCCAAGTTGAAGCGGGTCACGAGTGCGTTGTAGCCGAGCGCAATAGCCATCCAGGAAAATCTCTATGAAAATCATATTTTTTCTATATTAAATATGATTTTAAAAAAAACATCTACTCACAGGGTGATCCTCCTGACATCTACCGTGAGGGGAGCTTACGATCCGAGCATGGGTTCCGCCGCCGGATACAGGCAAGCTACCCTTGCCGCATCACCCGGGCCTTTTCGCGATATTCGGCCGCCAGCGCCGGCCGCCCTGTGTTCTCATACAGCACCGCCAGGTTCTGCGCGGCCAGATAGCTGCCCCGCCCCGCGACGGATTCCGACAAATCCGGGCGTTCGCCGATCTCCAGGCATTTCAGCCAGCTGGATTCCACGATCGGCAGGAATTGGGCTTCGGCCTGTGCCGGATGCCGGATGGCCCAGTCCAGGAAGACGTCGGCGACGCAAAAGAAGAAATCCGGGGAATCCTGCCAATGCGCAAACTCGTTTTCCGCAAGCAGGATTGCCTGTTCCAGCAGACCGGCCTGCTTCAGCGTGAATAGCGCGCGCGTGATCAGATCGTGCCGGAACGGGTCGCCCTCCGAAGAACCGTGGATCGCCCGCATGAAATGATCGGCGGCCTCCGCGTGGCGTTCGTAGATCGCCAGTTCCTTGCCCAGCTGATAGTGCAAATACGGATCCTGAGGGCTTTCTTCCAGCGCCGTGCGCAGCAGGGCCTCATTGCGCCCTTTCTTGGCCTCCAGGCCTTGAGGCATGTAGCCGTCATGGCCCGCGCGGATGGCCAGCCGCCGCCTGGGCAGCCCGGCGGCGTTGACCGCCTGTTCGTGGATCCGGCCCGCATACCGGGTGCCGCGCGGCAAGACACGGGTCACCCATTCGGTGGATTCCCGAACCGCGCCATTCTGCATGAAGCGATTGGCGATGGCGATCTGCCCCATGAACGGATCCCGGCCCAGCTGGCGCAACAGTTCATGGCCCGACTCCAGCCAGTTGTCGTCGTCCAGGATCAGGTTCCAATCGCAGGCGGAATGGCTCAGCGCCGCATTCCGGGCGGCGGAAAAATCATCGACCCACTCGAAATGATGCACCCGGGCGCCGAAGCGCCGGGCGATGGCGACCGACTCATCCGTCGACCCCGTGTCCAGCACGATGATTTCATCGACGTGCTCCCGTACGCTGGACAGACAGCGAGCCAGCGTGGCCGCTCCGTTCCTGACGATCATGACCAGGGCGATAGTGGGGGGTTGCATCGGATTATCGTACCTAATAAAAAAGCCACCGGCTTGCGCCAGTGGCTTCCACATGCCGGGACGGCCGAGGCCGCCCCGATCCACTGTGCGAATTAACGCAGCAGGGACAGCATGGTTTGCGGAACCTGGTTGGCTTGCGCCAGCACGGCGGTACCGGCTTGCTGCAGGATCTGCGCCTTGGTCATGTTGGACACTTCCGTCGCGTAGTCCGCGTCTTCGATCCGCGAACGCGAGGCCGACAGGTTGGTGATGGTGTTGTTCAGGTTGGAAACCGTGGATTCCAGGCGGTTCTGGTAGGTACCCAGATCGCTGCGGGCGGTGTCAACCGTCTTCAGGGCGGCATCGATATTGTCGATCAGGGTTTGAGCGGCACCGCTGTTGGCCACCAGGGCGGTACCCGTCGCCAGACCCAGGCCGGACAGCGTGGCATCGGTGGTCGTGATGGTGATGGAGTCGTTGGCGGTGGTGTTGGCGCCGACTTGCAGGTTGATGCTCGACGAACCGCTCAGCAGGAAGGTTTCGTTGAACTTGGCGCCCTTGGCGACACGGTCGATTTCCTCGAGGCGGGAATTGATTTCGGCGTTGATCGAATCGCGGTCGGAGGTGCCGTTCACGTCGCTGGCGGCTTGCACGGCCAGTTCGCGAATACGTTGCAGATTGTTGTTGATTTCGTTCAGGTTGCCTTCGGCGGTCTGAGCCAGCGAGATGCCGTCGTTGGCGTTGCGGGCCGCCTGGGTCATGCCGCGGATCTGGGCGGTCATGCGGTTGGCGATGGCCTGGCCGGCGGCGTCGTCCTTGGCGCTGTTGATGCGCAGGCCCGAGGACAGGCGCTGGATGGCGGTACCCAGGGAGGACTGGGACTTGTTCAGGTTGTTCTGGGAGACCAGAGCGAGGTAGTTGGTGTTGATAACAGCCATGAGAGACTCCTAAGAGATTCGGCGAAGGATTCGCCCTTTTTGCCCAGGATGACAAACCGAGTGACCTCCTGTTCTGCCCCGTTAACGGAGGGGGGGCTGGGAACTTTAGGGGCCGATGCAAGTTTTTTTCATCAGGCGGGCGGCTATTCCCGTTCGATCACACCCAGCATCCGGGTCCTGCGCCCGGACAAGGGGCCGAATGCCTCGGAAAGCCGGGCATACCGGGCCCCGCCGGACAGGGCGCCCAGGATGTCGGCCCAGTCCTGCATGAGCAGGATGCGGGATCCGACGAACCGCGCATGATCGTAAGGAGCGCGAGACGCATCCCGGCGGCGGTGCGCGAGCTGCAGATCCACCAGCTTGTCGGGATAGCCGAGCAGCCCCAGCAGAGTCGTCGCCGTCGCCCTGAATCCGTGGGCGGAAAACCGCCCGCCGTATCCCAGACGCGTGATGGCGTGGTTGAAACTGCTTGCGGCCAGCGCCCGGCCCGGATTCCGGTGGCTCGGAAACAGCATGGGACTGTCGCCGGACAAGGCGCGCAATTCGCCGAGCTGTTTCAGCGCTTGCCGTGACAACGGCACCATATGCGGTCGGCGCATCTTCATGCGCTCTTTCGGAACGGTCCAGATCGCGTTGTCGAAATCGAACTCCCCCCAATGGGCCAGCCGCAACTCCGAGGGCCGGACGAACGTCAGGGCCAGCAGGCGCAAGCCGAGGGCGATGTCGGCATGTCCCTGCCAGGCATCCAGCCGTTGAAAGAACGCCGGAATCTCGGACCAGCCCAGCGGGGGGTGATGGCGCACGGCCGGGCGCCTGACCAGGCCCTTGAGCAGGCTGGCGGGGTTGTCCTCGCAAAGCCCCTGCACGACGGCATGCGAGAAGACCTGGGAGACCCACTGCTGTACGAGCAGCGCGGCGCAACGGGCGTCGCGTCCCGCGACCGACTCGATCAGCGTCCGGATATCCGCGGGCGTCAACTCTTCGACGCCCATGTCGCCGATCGCCGGGAAGACGTCCTTTTCGAAATACCGGCGGATCTGGCCGGCATAGCCCGGGCTCCATTGCG
>CBFGXR010000130.1:0-6000 GCA_965652675.1 uncultured Castellaniella sp. | reverse complement strand
CGTCGTCCGGCGCGTCGCCGCCCGGTGTCGTGCCGTCCGTGGGTCCGTTCGAGGACCGCGTCGCCGCCGGGCCCGGCCGCCGGTTTCCGGGTCGCGCGTTCATGGCCGGCCGCCGGTCCGCGTGAACGGCCTCAGGCCGCCTCGGGCGCCGTGCGGGCCAGCCGCCCCAGCGCCGCGCCCGCCAGGGAGGCGATCAGCGACAGGAAGGCCGTGCCCATGTCCGGCGTGAAGCGCCCGGCGTCGTCCGCCCCCAGGACCAGCAGGCCGACCGGCGCGGCGCCGTTCAGCGTGCGCAGGGGCAGGATCGCCAGCGAAGCGGGTTCCGACGCCAGCCAGCGGGCGGGTTCCTGGTCCTTGCGCGGACCGCAGTAGGGTTGCGCCAGGCTGTCGGCGTAGGCGCGGATTTCGGCGTCGACGTCCTGGGCGAATTCGCTGTCTTCCAGTGCGGGCAGGTCCCAGACCCGCAGCGCGATCGCGCTGAGGTCGAACTGGTCCGACAGGCTGCGGATGATGTGGGCCGGAATGCGTTCGGCGTCGGGCTCGGCCAGCATGCGCGCGCACCACTGCATGAGCGCCTGGTTGATGCGTTCGTTGCCCCCGGCGTTGTGCAGCAGCTGCATCAGCCGGTGTTCATGTTCCTTGACGCGCGCGCGTAGGGTCAGGATCTGCCGTTCACCCAGGGAGATCGCGCGGGCCTGGTGGGGGTGGGGCACGTTCAGCGAGGCGATGACGTCGGCGTGCGCCTCGAAGAAATCGGGGTTGCGGCTGAGGTAGTCCGCCACGTCCTGGGCGGTGAAGGCATCCTGCGTCATGTGGGCTTTCCGTCAGTCAGAAGGTCGCGGCCAGGGCGTCGATGTCGATCTGGCCATGAAAAACCGTGGTCGCCGGACCCTGCATGCGCAGGGCCTCGCCGTCCCATTCGATCCGCAGGACGCCGCCGCGCGTGTCGACGCGCACCGGGCTGTCCAGCAGGCCGCGCCGGATGCCGGCGACGGCGGCGGCGCAGGCGCCGGTGCCGCAGGCCAGCGTTTCGCCCGCGCCGCGCTCGTAGACCCGCAGGCGGATGTGGTGGCGGTCGATCACCTGCATGAAGCCGGCGTTGACGCGCTGGGCGAAGCGGCGATGGGATTCGATGGCCGGTCCGATGCGGCCGACGGGATGGGTGTCCACGTCGTCGACCTGGACCACGGCGTGCGGGTTGGAGATCGCCACCAGCGAGCACCAGGCCTCGCCCGCCTCGGGCGGGAGGTCCAGCCGGTACAGGGTGTCCCGGCCGCAGGCGCGGGTGTCCAGGCCGGCGGGGTCGAATGCGACGGCTTCGGGCGTGAAGGCGGTGCGGCCCATGTCCACGCTGACCCGGCCGTCGTCGGCCTCGTGCAGCACGATCAGTCCGGTGGCGATTTCGGCGCGCAGCGGGTTGCGCCGCGACAGGCCCTGTTCGTGCACGAAGCGCACGAAGCAGCGCGCGCCGTTGCCGCAGTGTTCGACCTCGCCGCCGTCGGCGTTGAAGATCCGGTAGCGGAAGTCCGCGTCCGGATGCAGGGGTTCTTCGACCAGCAGGATCTGGTCGGCGCCGATGCCGAAATGGCGGTCGGCCAGGGCCCGGGCGCGGGCGGGCGTCAGGTCGATGGACTGGCGCACGCCGTCCAGGACGACGAAATCGTTGCCCGCGCCGTGCATTTTGGTGAAGTTCCAGATCATCGGTTCATTATCCTGCAAAAGCGGCTTTCGGGTGCCCGGTCGTGTGTCCGCGTGCGCCGCGTCAGTAGAAGCCGGCTTCCCCCTCCGGCCGGGTCTTGAAGCGCCGGTGCACCCAGTAGTACTGGGCCGGGTCGCGGCGGACCTCGTCTTCGATCAGGGCGTTCAGGCGCGCGGTGGCGGCTTCGGGGCCGTCGTCGCCGGGGAAGTGGGCCACGGGCGGGCCGACGTCCACCCGGTAGCGGCCGGTGTCGGGGTCCAGGCGGATGATGACCGGTACCACCGCCGCATCCCATGAGGCGGCGATCTGGGCGGCCGACAGCAGGGTGGCGGCGGGCACGCCGAAAAAGGGGATGAAAGCGCTGCCCTGGCGGGCGAAGTCCATGTCCGGCAGGTAGTACACGGGGATGCCCTTGCGCAGGTGCCGGATCAGGCCGCGCACGCCGTCGTGGCGGCTGACCAGATGCACCTGGTTGAAGCGCCCGCGCCCCAGGCGCACGATCTCGTCCACGTCGGCGTCGCTCTGGCGCGTGTACAGCGTGGCCGATTCCTTCAGGAACAGGGTCAGGCGCGTGGCGGCGGCGTCCAGGGCGATGAAGTGCGGCGCGAACATCAGGATGCGGCGGCCCTGGTCCAGCAGCGCCCGCAGGTGGTGTTCGCCGTGCAGTTCGACCGTGTCCAGGATGCGCTCGGGCGTGCCGAACCAGCACAGGCCCCGGTCCACGAAGGACTGGGCCAGCAGGCGGAAATGGCGGCGCGCCAGGGCGTCCCGGTCGGCCGGGGACAGATCGGGAAAGCAGCGTTCCAGGTTCACCCGGACGATGTGGGCGCGGGAGCGCAGCAGGCGCGGCGTCAGCCACCCCAGGACGCGTCCCCAGCGCAGCCGCGCGCGGGTGGAGCAACGGCCGAAATGGCCCAGGACGGCGCGCAGCAGGGGTTTCTTATCGAAGGCCATGGTCGGGGAATCGGGAAAAGGGGGCGGCGCCCGCGCGCTCAGGCCGGTTCATGGGGCGCCGGCGCGGGTTCGTCGGGCCGCCGGGGCGGAGGCGGGGCGTCGCCCGGTTCCTTGTAGCGGTTGTAGCTCCACAGATATTGCTCCGGGAAGCGCCGGATCAGGGTTTCCATCGCCTGGTTGATGGCGGCGGCCAGGGCTTCCGGGGTGGCGGGCAGCGGCTCGGGCAGGCGCAGGTAATGGATGCGCCAGCCGCGCCCGCCCGGCAGGCGTTCGCCGGCGGTCAGGATCACGGCCACGCCCGTCTGCAGGGCCAGGCGCGCGGCCAGGGTCATGGTCAGGGCGTGGCGGCCGAAGAACGGCAGCCAGACGCCGTCGCCTTCGCGCGGCACCTGGTCGGGCAGCATGCCCACGGCCTCGCCGCGCTTGAGGGCGCGCACGAATTCGCGCACGCCGTTGCGGTTGGCCGGCACGGCGCGCAGGTTGCGCATGTCGCGCGCGGATTCGACGATCGGGTCCAGCAGCGGGCTGCGCGAGGGGCGGAACATCACCGTCAGCGGCCCGTGTTGCGTCAGGTGGCGGGCGGTGATCTCGAAGCAGCCCAGGTGCGGCGTCAGGTACAGCACGCCCCGGCCTTCGGCCAGCGCCTCGCGCACCACGGATTCCTGGTCGCTGTGCGTGCGCGCCAGGCACTGCGGGGTGCGCCACCAGACCTTGGGGATCTCCAGGATCATGGCGCCGGATTCGGCGGCGGCGCGGCGGGCGAAGGCCGGGTCGGCATAGCCGGCCTGCGCGGCGTTGGCCCGCAGGCGGCGGCGGTAGCGGCCCGGAAACAGGTAGACGGCCACGCCGAGCAGCCGGCCGATGGCGTGGAGCCAGGACAGGGGCCATGCGGCCAGCAGGCGGACGAGGAACAACGGCATGAGGGATCGGGCGGAACGGTCCGCCCCGGGCGCGGCGCGCGATCCACGCGTGAGCGCGTATCGTGCAAACACCACACCGGGGCATAAGCTTTCTTTGGGACAGCCGCCATTTTCGCTTAAAATGGCCGGGATCGCTGAGTTAACCGACAACTTGCGGAGCGATCACCCGGCGGTTCGATCCGGCCGGGCCATTTCCGCTAAAGCGTCGCGCCCCGATATCCTGAAAGAGGTGCAACGCGTTTCGTTCAACCTCGCGCCGGCGCACCCGGCGTTTTTACAGGACGCATCGCTGTGGCAAACAACGATTTTCTCTTTACTTCCGAATCCGTCTCCGAAGGCCACCCCGACAAGGTCGCCGACCAGATTTCCGACGCCATCCTCGACGCGCTGCTCGAGCAGGATCCGGATTCCCGCGTCGCCGCCGAAACCCTCTGCAACACCGGCCTGGTCGTGCTGGCCGGCGAGATCACCTCGCGCGCCAACGTCGACTACATCCAGGTCGCCCGCGACACGATCCGCCGCATCGGCTACGACAACACCGACTACGGCATCGACTACAAGGGCTGCGCGGTGCTGGTCGCCTACGACAAGCAATCCCCCGACATCGCCCAGGGCGTGGACCGCTCGCCGGAAGAAATCCTGAACTAGGGTGCCGGCGACCAGGGCCTGATGTTCGGCTATGCCTGCGACGAAACCCCCGACCTGATGCCGGCGCCGATCTGGTATTCGCACCGCATCGTGCAGCGCCAGGCCGAACTGCGCAAGGACGGCCGCCTGCCCTGGCTGCGCCCGGACGCGAAATCCCAGGTCACCTTCCGCTACCTGGACGGCAAGCCGGCCGAGGTCGACACCGTGGTGCTGTCCACCCAGCACCATCCCGACATTTCCCAGGCCGAAATCCGCGACGCCGCCATCGAGCACATCATCCGCCCGGTCTTCGCCGACGGCCTGCTCACGGACAGGACCAAGTTCCTGGTCAACCCCACCGGCAAGTTCGTCATCGGCGGCCCGCAGGGCGACTGCGGCCTGACGGGCCGCAAGATCATCGTCGACACCTACGGCGGCGCCTGCCCGCACGGCGGCGGCGCGTTCTCCGGCAAGGATCCGTCCAAGGTCGACCGTTCCGCCGCCTACGCGGCGCGCTACGTGGCCAAGAACATCGTCGCCGCCGGCCTGGCCCGCCAGTGCCAGGTGCAGGTCAGCTACGCCATCGGCGTGGCCGAACCCATCAACATCACGGTCTACACCGAAGGCACGGGCGTGATCCCCGACGACCAGATCGCGCGCCTGGTGCGCGAACACTTCGACCTGCGCCCCAAGGGCATCATCAACATGCTGGACCTGCTGCGTCCCATCTACTCCAAGTCCGCCGCCTACGGCCATTTCGGCCGCAGCGAACCGGAATTCAGCTGGGAAGCCACCGACAAGGTCCAGGTCCTGAAGGCCGCGGCCTGAGGACCTCAGGGCTCGAACACCATCCGCTTCATGAAGGCGCGCAGGATCCGTTCGATGTCCTCGTCGTCCGGCGGGCTGTCCGCCAGCCGGTGCAGCGCACAGCCGTCGCACAGCGCCACGAAACCGAAGGCCAGGTCTTCCGGGCTCATGGACAGCGCCAGCCCGGCGCGCTGCGCGAAGACCTGGGCGTAGCGCCCCACGGCGGCCAGCAGGTCTTCCCGGAAGCGGCGGAACAGGGGTGCGAAGGCCGCGTCCCGCGCCGCCTGCAGCCGGGCCTCCAGCATCAGCGCCAGCAGCTGGGAATCCTGGTGCATCCGGGCATAGTGCGCCAGCAGCCGGGCTTCCAGCAGGTTCCGGGGCGGCGGACCGCCACGGTCCTCGGGGGATGGTTCGTCCAGCAGCGCCTGAAACTCCCCCATGATGCGTTCGTGTTCCCGCCCCAGCAGCGCCAGGAAGATGTCCGCCTTGTCCTGGAAATTGGAATAGAACGCGCCTCGGGTGTAGCCGGCCTCCAGCGCGATCTGTTCGACGCTGGTGGCCGCGAATCCCTGCGCGGCGAACAGGACGCGCGTGGCGTCCAGCAGCCGCTGCCGGGTCTGTTCCCGGCTCTGTTCGCGGGTCAGGCGGATTTTCGTCGTCATGATGTCCGGATTGTAGGAACAAATCGCGGGGCCGCGCATACGTGTGCCCGGATGTCCGTCATTTATTCAAATACGTAAATGTATTTGAATTCATATCTGCATTGAAATAAACTGCCCGTCGGCATGAAGGCCGGCGTCCGCCCGGACCGGCCCCATCGCTTTTCGCTCGCTGGGACGCACATGAAAGACCTCCTCGCCCGTCCGTCGTACCGTCTTCTGGTCCTGGCGGCCGTCTGCGCCGCGCTGGCCGCCTGTGGCGCCCGGGAACCGGGCGACACGCCGCCGCGCCCGGCGCCGACGGTCGTGGTCCGGCCGGACGCGCAGGCCGCCG
>CBFGXR010000129.1:0-6047 GCA_965652675.1 uncultured Castellaniella sp. | reverse complement strand
CTGAACCGCATCCGGCGCGGCGGAAACTACGGCTGGCCGGAAGTCTCGAACGGCGTGTCCTCATGCGCGGGGAGGATGCCGGCGTTTTCCGGTACGGTGTTTTCCGGGGCGGCGCGGCATGCGCCGGCCGGCGCCAGGGCCAGCAGCGCGGTCAGCGCGAAGGCGGCGGAGAAGGCGGAACGGTTCATGGCGCGCGTGCCTTTCAGAAGGGCTTTCGATCGAGATCCCATCCTGGATTTATAGTCGGCGGACGCCCGGCCATCAAGAGGCCCGGTCCGGGTCTATACTCATCGGATCAGACGATATCTTGTCCCATTCCTCTTCAATTCCCTGATTCCGAACCATGACGACTTCCGCGATGACGACCCCGGCCTATCCCGATACCAAGCTTCTGATCGACAACCAGTGGGTCGACGCGGCCGACGGCCGCACGCTCGACGTGCTCAACCCGGCCAGCGGCCAGGTGATCGGCCGGGTGGCCCACGCCGGCATCCCCGACCTGGACCGCGCGCTGGCCGCCGCCCAGCGGGGCTTCGAAGTGTGGCGAGACACCCCGGCGCACGAGCGCGCCGCCCTCATGCGCCGCGCGGCGGCCCTGCTGCGCGAACGCGCGGAGGACATCGCCCGCCTGCTGACCCGGGAACAGGGCAAGCCGCTGGCCGAGGCGCGCGCCGAAACCCTGGCCGGCGCCACGCTCACCGAATGGTTCGCCGACGAAGGGCTGCGCGTGTACGGCCGCATCGTGCCTTCGCGCAACCCCTCGGCGCTGCAACTGGTCATCAAGGAACCGGTGGGGCCGGTGGCGGCCTTCACGCCCTGGAATTTTCCCATCAACCAGGTGGTGCGCAAGCTGGGCGCCGCGCTGGCGACCGGCTGCTCCTTCCTGTGCAAGGCGCCGGAAGAAACCCCGGCTTCGCCGGCCGCGTTGCTGCAGACGTTCGTGGACGCCGGCCTGCCGCCCGGCGTGGTGGGGCTGGTCTACGGGAACCCGGCGGAGATCTCCGGCTACCTGATCCCGCATCCTGTAATCCGCAAAGTCACGTTCACCGGCTCGACGGCGGTCGGCAAGCAGCTGGCCGCGCTGGCGGGCGCCCACATGAAGCGGGTGTCCATGGAACTGGGCGGCCACGCGCCGGTGATCGTCGCCGAGGACGCCGACGTCGAACTGGCGGCCAAGATCTCCGCCGCCGGCAAGTTCCGCAATGCCGGGCAGGTCTGCATTTCGCCCACGCGCTTCCTGGTGCATCGCAGCCTGGTCGATGAGTTTTCCCGGGCCTTCGTGCGCCGCGCCGAATCCCTGAATCTGGGAGACGGCCTGGCCGAGGGCACCACCCTGGGGCCGCTGGCCAATGCGCGCCGCGTCACGGCGATCACCCAGGTGGTCGAGGACGCGCGCCGGCGCGGCGCCGAGATCCTGACGGGCGGCGAGCGCGTGGGCACCACGGGCAATTTCTTCGCGCCGACCATCATCGCCGGGCTCACCACCGAAGCCGACCTGTTCAACAACGAGCCCTTCGGTCCGGTGGCGGGCATCCGCGCCTTCGATCACCTGGACGACGCCATCGCCGAGGCCAACCGCCTGGCCTACGGCCTGTCCGCCTATGCCTTCACCCGTTCGCTGCGCAACGCGCAGCAATTGATGGCCCGGGTCGAGACCGGCATGCTGTGGATCAACCAGCCGGCCACGCCCTCGGCCGAACTGCCGTTCGGCGGGGTCAAGGATTCCGGCTACGGTTCGGAAGGCGGCCCCGAGGCGCTGGAGGCCTACCTGAACACCAAGGCGGTGTCGGCGGTGGGGATCTGAACCGCGGGGCGATTGCATCCATGGACGATACCCCGTCCCGCCGGAACGCCGGTGCCATCGACACCGTCATCTTCGACTGGGCCGGCACCATCGTCGATTTCGGCTCCTTCGCCCCGACCCAGGTCCTGGTCGACGTCTTCGCCGAGGCGGGCGTGGCGATCACCCTGGAAGAAGCGCGCGGCCCCATGGGGCTGGCCAAATGGGATCACATCCAGGCCCTGGGCCGGGTGCCGGAGATCGCCGCGCGCTGGCGCGAACGCCATGGGCGCGACATGGGCCGCGAGGACGTGGACGCGGTGTACCGGACCTTCATGCCGCTGCAGGTGGCACGCGTCGGCCGCTATTCGGCCCTGATCCCGGGTGCCTTGCGGGCCGTGGAGGCCTTGCGCGGGCTGGGCATCCGCATCGGCTCGTGCTCCGGCTATCCGCGCGTGGTGATGGATGCGCTGGTGCCGATCGCCGCGGCGGCCGGTTATGCGCCGGATTGCGTGATCGCTTCCGACGACCTGAAGGCCGGCGGCCGGCCCGGCCCCTGGATGGCCCTGGCCAACGCGATCGAACTGGGCAGCCGTGACGTGGCCGCCTGCGTCAAGGTCGACGATACGGTGCCCGGCATCGCCGAGGGCTTGTCCGCCGGCATGTGGACGGTGGGCCTGTCGGCCTCCGGCAACGAGGTCGGCCTGAGCTGGGAAGAATGGACGGCGCTGGCGCCGGACGAGCGGGACGCCCGCTGCCGCCCGGCCGAGGACAAACTGCGCGGGGCCGGCGCGCATGAAGTGATCCGCACCGTGGCCGACCTGCCGGCCGCGATCGAGCGGATCGAGGCGCGCAGGGGGCGCGGCGAACGGCCTTGAAAAACACAAACCCCGTCCTTGAGGGACGGGGCCGGGTGGAGATGAGGGCGCGGCGCGGTCGCGCCCCCGCCGTCCGTTCAGGCGTACGACACCAGCCCCTTGATCTTCTCCTGGTCGTAGCCCGACCAGGTCTCGCGTTCGGTTTCGACCACGGGCGCGCTGCGGTGGCCCAGGCCGATCAGTCGCTCGAGCTGGTCCTGGCGCTGGGTCAGGTCCACGGTTTCATACTCGATGCCCAGGATGTCCATGTCGCGCTTGGTGAGTTCGCATTGCGGGCAGTTGGGCTTCGAATAGACGGTGATGGACATGTCGGATCCTTTATGGTTCGGGGTTTGATTCGGGGTATGGCGGGGGGGCGGATTCAGAAATCCACGTCGAACACTTCGTTCTCGTCGTCGCGCTTCATCACGCCGACCTTGTACTGGGCGGTGTCCTCTTCCTGGTTGGACGCCTGCACCTTGCTCATGTTGAGCCAGCTTTCCATGTATTTCAGCGGGTTCTCGGTGACGATCGGGAAGGACACCTGGTCTTCGACGCTGAAGAACCGGGCCACGTCGGTGGCGCTGAAATGGACCCAGTCCTTCATCATCTGGCAGGTCACGCCGGTCAGCTCACGGCCCTCGGAGAAGGCATAGTCGGTCCATTCGACCTCGCTGGCGGTCACCTCGTCGAGGATCTGGATGATCTTGCCCCGGCACTGTTCGAAGGCGGTGCGGCCGCGTTCGGTCTTGAACATCGCGCGCAGGACTTCCTTGCCGTACTGGACGTGGACTTCGAATTCGTCCTGGGCGATCTTCTGGACCGCCTTGCCGATGGGCTGGAACAGGCCCGTACCGACGCAGATGCCGAAGGTCACGGCGAACGAGGCCAGGAACTGGATGCGCTCCATGCACAGGATCGCGACGATGAACAGGTAGATGGCGTTGTAGGTTTCCTGGTCGTTCTCGCGCTGGCCCCGGGCGTAGTCGTAGCTGACCACGAAGGCCTGGTTGAAGGCCTCGCTGACGACGCGCAGGCGGCTCATGGCCTCCTTGACCGACAGGATTTCATTGAGGATGTCGTCCGGGTTGTCGAAGCTGTTGCGGACGATCTCGGAATAGGTGGCGGCGTGGACGATTTCGTTCTTGGTGATTTCCACCCAGCCGGACCAGGCCTCGCTGCTGGTGCAGACCGGGGCCAGCACGGCGGCGATGGAACGCGACGCGACGCTGTCGGCCTCCCATTGCCACGCCAGGGTCTTGACCATCATGTCGTAGGTGTGGCGGTCGCAGGTCTTGAACTGCACGTTGCAGGTGGAATAGTCGAACTCGTTCTCGTCCCAGTCCTGGTTCTTCAGCGTTTTGTAGAGCTTCCAGATCTCGGGGTAGAACTTGTTGATCGTGTCGAACAGGCCCAGGTCCTGGCCCAGGATGATTTCCGGGAAGGCGTAGTCGGACTTTTCGGTGTTGAAGATCTTGGTGGGCAGGGCTTGGGTCATTTTCGGGTCATGAGGGAAAGGCGGTCGGGGGCCCCGACGGGGTCGCCGGGGCCGGAAGGGAGATGAAACGGGCGGGCCTTACATCGTGCAGCTTTCGCAGACGATCTTGTCTTCCACGCCGTCGTGGATGCTGCCGGCGTTGTCCAGCGTCTTGTCCGAGGCCACGTTCGAGTTGTAGTAGTAGCGGGTCTTCATGCCGTACTTCACCATGGCGAAGTAGTGGGTGAGCAGTTCCCGGCTGGAGACCTTGTCGTCGTCCTTGATGCGGCGCCACAGGTCGGCGGAGATCCCCTGGTCGGTGAACTTCTGGAACACCGCGTAGGCCTTGATCATGTCGACCTCGGAAATGTCCCAGGCCGACTGATAGAAATAGGCCGGGTTGTCGCTGTCGGGCGCGGCCCAGCGGATCGTGACCGAGCCGTCGGTCTTGTTCAGCGTGATGTCGCGCACGGGATAGAGCGAATTGGGCTTGCCCAGCGCCTTGGAGGACGATTCGCCCGGCATGTACGCCACCAGGCAGGAATGGCCGATGCCGCCGTTCTGCATGATCTCGGTGCGCAGGGCTTCCCAGTCGTAGCGGTTGTGGAAGTCGCCCAGTTCGTCGACGTTGCGGTTGTAGGTGTCGATCGGCAGCCAGCCGTCGGGCCAGCGGGTCTTGTGCATCCAGGGCGCGACGCCGCGTTCCTTGCTGATGCGCAGCGAGGCCCGGATGGCGTGGTACATGTGGCGTTCGGCGATGCGGTGCAGTTCCTCGCGGCCGGCGTCGGTGTCGTAGCGCAGGCCCTTGCGGGCCATGTGCGTGGCCACGCCCATCAGGCCCACGCCGGCGTTCATGCGGGCCTTGGCGGTCACGGCCACGTGGGGCAGCACGTAGTGCGAGTTGAGGATGCAGTAGTCGATCATCTTCAACGTCAGGTACATCGCCTCCTGGTAGGTCTCGTCGTCGTCCTCGCCGATGGCGTCGTAGGCGATGGCGCCCAGGGAGCACAGGGCGATCTCGGGTTCTTCGTGGATTTCCACCACGCGGGCGACCCGGCCGCCCTTGCCCGGCTCGTCGGACAGGATGTCGTCGCCCGCCTTGAGTTCTCCGGCGAAGATGACGCGCGGCAGGGTGGAGTCGGCGACCGCGACGGTCAGGGGCGCGTTGAAATTGAAGGTCTGCGTCGCGCCGTCGGCCAGCTCGACCGTGATGAAACCGACCTCGCGGTCGGAATACAGGTCCTGCATTTCCTGGTAGGGACGGTTGGGCTCGCTGATTTCCAGGCACAGGTTGCTGGAGTGGATCGGTTCCTTGAAGGGCGTGTGGCGGTTCATCTCGTCGATGTTGGCCAGGTAGGCCACGCCGGTCTCCAGCGCCTCGTTCAGCGAGGTCAGGATCAGGTCGCGCGGCTTGAAGAATTCCTTTTTGAAGGACGCGTCGCGTTCCAGGCGTTCGTATTCGCGCTTGAAGGCGGCCGAATCGGGGCCGAAGAACAGCCGGGTGAGCTCGGGGGCGGTGCGCACGTTGAACGAGAAGGCTTCCTCGTTGCGGGCGGCCTTTTCGGCGAAGAGCTTGTTGGTGACCAGCGCGTAGTGCAGGTCGCGGTTCTTGCGGTCCTCGGTGCTGCGCGGATTGCGCAGGTAGGCGATGACCTCGGCCTCGGGGTCGAAGCCGGAATAGTAGGTGGTGCAGGCGCCGCCGCGCCCGGCCTGCATGTTGGCGTGGACCGCCTTGCCCAGGGAGGCCAGGTAGGGCAGCTTGCCCTGGTGCTGGATCAGGCCGCCGCGCACCGGGTCGCCCTTGCTGCGGGTGATCAGGTGGCTGCCGATCCCGGCCGAGGCGGCCGTCATGCGGTAGGCGATGTGGTCGCCGATGGAGAAGAACAGCCGGGTGAGCTCGGGGGCGGTGCGCACGTTGAACGAGAAGGCTTCC
>CBFGXR010000128.1:0-6071 GCA_965652675.1 uncultured Castellaniella sp. | reverse complement strand
ACGGTGTCGAAGCCGCGCACCGGATCTTCCAGGACCGTCAGATTGGCGATGCCGCCCAGGTTCAGGACCGCGCGGCCCTCGCCGCAGCCGAAGCGCGCGGCGTGGAAGGCCGGCACCAGCGGAGCGCCCTGGCCGCCGGCGGCCACGTCGCGGCTGCGGAAATCCGCCACCACCGCGATGCCGGCGTATTCCGCCAGCCGCGCCGGCGCGTTGATCTGCAGGGTATAGCCCGATTCGGGCGCGTGGCGCACGGTCTGCCCGTGGGCGCCGATGGCGCGCACGCGGGCGGCGGGCAGATCGGCTTGCTCCAGCAGATCGCGGACGACGGCCGCGTAGCAGTCGGCCAGCGCGTTGGCCGCCCGCGCGGCCCGGGCGAGTTCATCGGGGCCGGGGGCGTTCAAGGCCAGCAATTCATGGCGCAGTCCGTCCGGCAGGGCCAGGCCGGCGCTGGCCAGCACCCGGATCGAGCCGCCGGCCAGGTCCGCCAGCACGCCGTCCACGCCGTCCGTGCTGGTGCCCGACATCAGGCCGATGTACGGCTCGGTTTCCCGGTCGGGCGCCATGCGACGGCTTATTGCCGGGCGATCCGGATGCGGCTGTCCTGCAGCCGCGCCATCAGCTGGATCTGCGGCTGATAGCGGGCCACCACGGTCTGGAAGGCCTTGCGATCGGCCGTGTCCAGCGTGCGCGCCACCGGCAGGTCCACGGACAGCGGATCGACCGGCCGATTGTCGATGCGGAATTCATAGTGCAGATGCGGGCCGGTCGCCCAGCCGGTCGAGCCCACGTAGCCGATCAGTTCGCCCTGCTGGACGCGGTCGCCCTTTTTCAGGCCTTTGGCGAACCGGCTCTGGTGGGCGTACAGCGTGGAATATTTGCCGAAGTTCTTCAGGATGATGACGTTGCCGTAGCCGTTCTGCCGGCCGATGAACTCCACCGTGCCGTCGGCCGTGGCGTGGATCGGCGTGCCCGAGGGCGCGGCGTAGTCCACGCCCTTGTGGCCGACCCATTTCTTATGGATCGGGTGCATGCGCATGCCGAAGCCCGAGCTGATGCGGGTGAACTTGATCGCGGTGCGCAGGAAGGCGCCTTTCAGGCTGGCGCCGGAAAAATCGTAGTAGCCGCCCGGTTCCTGGCCGTTCTGGAACCAGACGGCGCTGTAGGTCTTGCCCCGGTTGATGAATTCCAGGGCGCGGATGCGGCCGGTGCCGACTTCCTCGCCGTCGTGCATGTAGGCGTCGTAGACGATGCGGAAGCGGTCGCCCTTGCGCAGGTCCTTCAGGAAGTCGATCCGGCTGCCCAGGATGTCCACCATTTCCAGGGTGACGGCGTCGGGGATCTGCGCCTGGTCGGCGGCGCCGAACAGGGAACTGGAGATCTCGCCTTCGGAGATGCGGGTTTCGCGCACGGCGGCGATGGTGCGTTCCTGGGCGGAGAAACCCCCGTCGACGGGCCGGACCTCGAGCCAGGCGGAATCGACGCCGGATTTGACGGTGGCGCCGGGCGTGTGGGCGTAGCGCAGCCACTGCATCCGGCCCTGGTCGTCCAGAGCGGCCTGCACCGTGCGGCCCGGATAGAGCTTGTAGATCGATCGGGCGTGTTCGTCGTGCGTCAGGAAGGCGAGCAGGCCGTCCTCGTTCACCCCCAGGCGGTTCAGCAGATCGGCCACCGTGTCGCCGCGGCGGATGCGGGTCGAGGCGATGTAGGGCGCGGCGTCGTGGCCCGCCTGGGCGCCCATGGGCGGCAGGTCGAGTGTCTGGCGGGCCTGGAAGACGGGTTCGGGAGGGGCGGAGGGCTGGACGACGGCCAGGGCGGCCGCGGTCAGGAACAGGCCGCCGGCGGCGAACAACAGACTGCGGGTGATGTGTCGGCGGCGTTGCGGCTGGTGGGCCTCTGGCATCATGGGCGGAGTCGGTATGGTGGATTCAGGCTGCACCTGTCCTGGGCGGTAAGGGGGGTTCTGCTAACATGAGATCCCCGTCGCCCGGAGTGGCGTCGAATGTGTTGTACAGAAGCTGCGATGGCACGTTATGCTAGCGCATACCTGCCGTTTTTTCGAGCGGTTTTTCATTTTTTTCTGGTAAAAGCGTATATCATGTCGTCCCCCTCCGACCCCGTCGACCCCCGGATCGCCGAAGATCTGCGTGTGGCCCAGCGGGGTTGCGACGAACTGCTCGTCGTCTCCGAATTCGCCGCCAAGCTGGCGCGCAGCCGCGCCACCGGTACGCCGCTGCGCATCAAGCTCGGCCTGGATCCCACGGCGCCCGACATCCATCTGGGCCATACGGTGGTGCTGAACAAAATGCGCCAGCTGCAGGACCTCGGCCATACCGTGATCTTCCTGATCGGCGACTTCACCGCCCAGATCGGCGACCCCAGCGGCCGCAACGCCACCCGCCCGCCGCTCACGCCGGAACAGATCCGCGAAAACGCCAAGACCTATTACGCCCAGGCCAGCCTGGTGCTGGACCCCGACCGTACGGAAATCCGCTACAACTCCGAATGGTGCGATCCGCTGGGCACGCGCGGCCTGATCCAGCTGGCGTCGCGCTACACCGTGGCCCGCATGATGGAACGCGACGACTTCACCCGCCGCTTCCGGGGCGGCGTGCCGATTTCCGTGCACGAATTCCTGTACCCCCTGCTGCAGGGCTACGATTCGGTGGCCCTGAAGGCCGACCTCGAACTCGGCGGCACCGACCAGAAGTTCAACCTGCTGGTGGGCCGAGAACTGCAGAAGGAATACGGCCAGGAACCTCAGTGCGTCCTGACGATGCCGCTGCTCGAAGGCACCGACGGGGTCGAAAAGATGTCCAAGTCCAAGGGCAACTACATCGGCATCACCGAAGCGCCGGATTCCATGTTCGGCAAACTGATGTCGATCTCCGATACCCTGATGTGGCGCTATTTCGAACTGCTGTCCTTCCGTTCGCTGCAAGACATCGGCGCCCTGCAGGCGGAAATCACCGCTGGCCGCAATCCGCGCGACGCCAAGGTCCTGCTGGCCCGCGAAATCGTCGACCGGTTCCACGGCGCCGGGGCGGGCGAACGCGCGCTGGAACAGTTCAACGCCCGGTTCCGCGACGGCGCGATCCCCGACGACATGCCCGAAGTCACCGCCGGGGCCGCGCCGATGGGCATCCTCAAGGTGCTGCGCGAAGCGGGGCTGGCGGCTTCCGCGTCCGAGGCCCAGCGCAATATCGAACAGGGCGGCGTGCGCATCGATGGCGACCGCGTTGAGGACAAATCCCTGCTGCTGCCGGCGGGCACCTACGTCATGCAGGTCGGCAAGCGCAAGTTCGCCCGGGTCACCCTGACCTGAGCCAGGGGCGCGTCGCGTGGACAGGCCCCAACCCACGGAGGATCCCATGAAACTGCACAGCGTATCCTTTCCCGACCAGGGGGTCATTCCCGAACGCAACGCCTTCGCGCGGGTCGATCCCCAGACCCACGTCGCCCTGGCCGGCAATCGCAATCCCCAGCTGGCCTGGTCGGACGTGCCCGAGGGCACGCGGTCCTTCGCGATCCTGTGCGTCGATCCGGACGTGCCGACGCGGCCCGACGACGTCAACCAGGAAGGCCGCGAAGTTCCGGCCGATCTGCCGCGCGCCGATTTCTTCCACTGGGTCCTGGTCGACGTGGCGCCCGATACGCGCGCCATCGCCGAAGGCGACTATTCCAACGGCATCACGCCGCGCGGCAAGGCCGGCCCCCTGGCGCTGGACGGCACGCGCCAGGGCCTGAATGACTACACCGGCTGGTTCGCCGCCGACCGCGACATGAACGGCGACTACTTCGGCTACGACGGCCCCTGCCCGCCCTGGAACGACGCGCGCGTCCACCACTACGTTTTCACGGTGTATGCGCTGGACGTGGCCGAACTGGGCGTGTCCGGCCGCTTCACCGGCGCGCAGGCCCTGGAGGCCATGCGCGGGCACGTCCTGGCCCAGGCGTCCCTGACCGGCACCTATACCCTGAATCCCCGCCTGCACGCCCTGTAGGCGCCGGGGGTTCGCGCTAGAATGACCCGATTTTCCCGATTTCTCCGCCTTTCAGGACCATTACCCCATGTTTGACCGTTCCCGCACTCTCGATCAGGCCGACCCGGACATCTGGGCCGCCATCCAGCAGGAAAACACCCGCCAGGAACAGCACATCGAGCTGATCGCCTCGGAAAACTACGCCAGCCCCGCCGTCATGCAGGCCCAGGGCACGCAGTTGACCAACAAGTACGCCGAAGGCTACCCCGGCAAGCGCTATTACGGCGGCTGTGAATACGTGGACGTGGTGGAACAGCTGGCCATCGACCGCCTGAAGGCGATCTTCGGCGCGGAAGCGGCCAACGTGCAGCCGAACTCCGGGTCCCAGGCCAACCAGGGCGTGTACATGGCGGTCCTGAAGCCGGGCGACACCGTGCTGGGCATGAGCCTGGCCGAAGGCGGCCACCTGACGCACGGCTCGCCGGTGAACGCTTCCGGCAAGCTCTACAACTTCCATTCCTACGGCCTGGACGCCAACGAAGTCCTGGACTACGACAAACTGGAAGAACTCGCGCGCACCCACAAGCCCAAGCTGATCGTCGGCGGCGCCTCGGCCTATTCGCTGCACATCGACTTCGAGCGCATGGCGCGCATCGCCCACGACAACGGCGCGCTGTTCATGGTGGACATCGCCCACTACGCGGGCCTGGTGGCCGGCGGCGCCTATCCCAATCCGGTGCCGCATGCCGACTTCGTCACCTCGACCACGCACAAGTCCCTGCGCGGCCCGCGCGGCGGCGTGATCATGATGAAGGCCGAATTCGAAAAGGCCGTCAATTCCGCCATCTTCCCCGGCATCCAGGGCGGCCCGCTGATGCACGTCATCGCCGCCAAGGCCGTGGCCTTCGGCGAAGCCCTGCAACCCGAATTCAAGGCCTATGCCGCCCAGGTGGCCGCCAATGCCCGCGTGCTGGCCGACACCCTGGTCAAGCGCGGCCTGCGCATCGTATCGGGCCGCACCGAAAGCCACGTGATGCTGGTGGACCTGCGCGCCAAGGGCATCACCGGCAAGGCCGCCGAGGCCGTCCTGGGCCAGGCGCACATCACGGTCAACAAGAACGCCATCCCGAACGATCCGGAAAAGCCCTTCGTCACCAGCGGCATCCGCCTGGGCACGCCGGCCATGACCACGCGCGGCTTCAAGGAAGCCGAGGCCGAACTCACCGGCAACCTGATCGCCGACGTGCTCGACAATCCCGACGATGCCGACAACATCGCCCGGGTGCGCGCGCGGGTCAACGAACTGACCGCGCGCCTGCCGGTCTATCGCTAATCCAACCGGAACGGGCGCCCTCGGGCGCCCGCAGCGCAGATGAAGTGTCCGTTCTGCAGTTGTGCCGATACGCAGGTCGTGGATTCCCGGGTCTCCGAGGAAGGCGACACGATCCGTCGCCGCCGCCGATGCACGGCCTGTGACCGCCGCTTCACGACCTACGAACGGGTCGACCTGATGATGCCGTCCATCGTCAAGCGCAACGGGACCCGGGTGGATTTCGATCCCGCCAAGCTGCAGGGCAGCATGGCTCTGGCGCTGCGCAAGCGTCCGGTCAGCGCGACCGCGCTGGACGCCGCCGTCGCGCGCATCCAGGAACGCCTGATGACCAGCGGCCGGCGTGAAGTGCCGTCCGACCACGTCGGCGAACTCGTCATGTCGGAACTGCGTCAGCTCGACCCCGTGGCCTATGTGCGCTTCGCCTCGGTCTACCGCAGCTTCGAGGACCTGCGCGAATTCGTCCAGGCCATCGACGAATTCCGCCGCGCGGACGATGCCGATGCCGATGACACGGCCTGAGCGATGACACGGCCCGAGATTTCCTTTTCCACGGAAGACCACCGCTGGATGCGGCGCGCCTTGACGGTGGCCGAGCAGGCCCTGTTCGTCAGCAGCCCGAACCCCCGGGTCGGCTGCGTGCTGGTGCGCGACGGCCGCTGGCTGGCCGAGGGCAGCACGCAGCGGGCGGGCGGGCGCCATGCCGAGGCCCAGGCCCTGCACGAAGCCGCCCTCCAGGGCGTGGACGTGCGCGGCGCCAC
>CBFGXR010000127.1:0-6092 GCA_965652675.1 uncultured Castellaniella sp. | reverse complement strand
GCAGTCCGGCGCATGAAGCGGGCCTTCTCCATCAGGTCCTCGAGCGACGCCTGGGCCGTCGGCGCATGGCAGGCCAGGGCCGCGATCATCTTGTCGTCGCGATCCCGGATCGGGACCGCGACGGCCACCATGCCGACGATGAATTCTTCGTCGTCGATGCCGATCTCCTGTTCCCGGATCGGTTGGAGCGCCGACACCAGCGCCTCCGGCTGCGTGAGGGTCCTGGGCGTCATGCGCGCCAGGTCCAGCCTGCCCAGCAAGGCCCGCTGTTCCGCCGGGCGCATGAAGGCCAGGAACAGCTTGCCGCTGGCGGTGCAATGCAGCGGCACGTGGGAGCCGATGTCCATGTGCAGCTGCAGGCGCAGATGGCCGGGACTTTCCACCCGGGCGAGATACTGCACGGTGTCGCCCGACAGCGTGTTCAGGTTGCACGTTTCGCCCGTGATCTCGACGAGCCGGCTCAGCGCCGCGCGGCACGCCCGCAGCAACTGCGGCGCCCGCAGGATGGACAGGCCCAGTTCATGGGTCCGCGAGCCAGTCACGTAGCCTCCCCGGCCGGGCAGCCGGGTCACGTAGGACGCGCGCTCCATGTCGTTGAGCGCGCGCAGCAGGCTGGATTTCGGCAGGCCCGTGCGCTGGGCCAGTTGCGTCAGGGTCTGCGGAAGGGAAGCGACCGCCAGATTTTCCAGTATCCGCAGCGCGCGCAAGGACCGATCGGCGAGTTCGTCCATGGTGAAAGACCCCGGTGAGCCAATGGCAACTGAAACCATAATGACACATTCCGTGCCACCGGTGGAATTCATAGTGTTAACCCCGTGGTGACGCTCCGGCGAGCCCGGTCACACTGGCCGCAAACAAGAAACGATCGCCGCCAAGTCGTGCAAGGGAGTCGCCATCCTATGAGCCAGGCCGTGGATTACATCATCGTGGGCGCCGGATCGGCCGGCTGCGTGCTGGCCAACCGGCTGAGCGAGAATGGCCGGCACAGCGTCTGCCTGCTGGAAGCCGGACCGCCGGATTCCAACCTCTGGATCCACATCCCGATCGGCTACGGCCGGACCATGTTCAACCAGCACGTGAACTGGTGCTTCCACACGGATCCCGATCCCAACATGCTGGGGCGCAGGATCTACTGGCCGAGAGGCAAGACGCTGGGCGGCAGCAGTTCGATCAACGGCCTGATCTACATCCGCGGGCAGCGGCAGGACTACGACCACTGGGCGGAACTGGGCAATCCGGGCTGGCGCTGGGACGAATGCCTGCCGTATTTCCGCAAGCTCGAGCACAACGACCTGGGGCCGGGGCCCACGCGCGGCACGGACGGCCCGCTGTACGCGTCCTCCATCCGGGCCCGGCACGAACTGGTCGAGGCCTTCATCCGGTCGTCCGAGGCGAACGGCATCTCCAGGACGGAAGACTTCAATACCGGCGATCAGGAAGGCGTCGGCTATTACCAGCTCACCACGCACGGCGGATGGCGCTGCTCATCGGCGGTGGCGTATCTGAAGCCCGCGCGCGGCCGGCCCAACCTGGAAGTCGTCACGCGTGCGCAGGCGACCCGGGTGGTGCTCCAGGACCGGCGCGCCACGGCGGTGGAATACCGGCGCGGCGGCCAGACGCGGACCCTGCGGGCCAACCGGGAGGTCATCCTGTGCGCGGGCGCCTTGCTGTCGCCCCAGCTGCTCCAGCTCTCGGGCGTCGGTCCGGCCGATCTGCTGCGGCGCCATGGTGTCCCGGTCGCCATGGACCTGCCCGGTGTCGGAGAAAACCTGCAGGATCACCTGCAGCTGCGCCTGATCTACGAAGTCACCAAGCCGATCACCAACAACGATCAGTTGCGCAGTCTCTGGGGGCGGATGCGGATGGGATTGCAGTGGCTGCTGTTTCGCAGCGGTCCGCTGGCCATCGGCATCAACCAGGGCGCGCTGTTCTGCCGGGTCCTGCCGGAATCGGACCGCCCCGACGTCCAGTTCCACCTGGGCACGCTGTCCGCCGACCTGGCGGGCGCCAAAGTGCACGATTTTTCCGGCTGCACCTACTCGGTCTGCCAGCTGCGCCCCGAGTCGCGCGGCCACGTGCGCATCCAGTCGCCCGATCCGCTCCAGCCGCCGTCGATGCAGCCCAACTATCTGGACACCGAACTCGACCGGCGCACGGCCATCGCGGCGGTGCGGTTCGCCCGCCGCATCGCCGACACGGAACCCATGAAAAGCCTGATGAAGCGCGAGTACCGGCCGGGTGCGGACGCCCGCGGCGACGACGAGATCCTGCATTTCTGCCGCGAGCATGGCGCCACCATCTTTCATCCCACCGGCACGGCGAAGATGGGCGCACGCACCGATTCCACGGCGGTCGTCGATCACCGCATGAAAGTGCATGGCATCGACCGGCTGCGGGTCGTGGACGGTTCGGTCATGCCTACCCTGGTGTCGGGCAACACGAATGTCCCCATCATCATGATGGCCGAGCGCGCCGCGGAATTCATCCTGGCCGATGCCGGCCGGGACCCTGTTCCACCAGAAGTTCCGCACTGAGGTCTTAACCGCAAGGAGCCGAGCACCCATGGACAACGATCGAGAACCTTCTCCCGGACTGCGCAGGCTGCTGGCGGTGCTGGAGTATCCGTCGCTGCTGATCGGCAAGCTGGCCGCCTGGCTGGCGCTGCCTCTCACGGGCGCGCTGGTCTACGAGGTGATCTCCCGCTACCTCTTCAACAAGCCGACCATCTGGGCTTATGACATGACCTACATGCTCTCCAGCGCGGTGTTCATGCTGGGGGCGGCCTATGCGCTGCAAAAGGGCAGCCACGTCCGGGCGGATTTTCTGCTCGCCCTGCTCAAGCCGCGCTGGCAGGCCCTGATGGACGCGGCGATGTACATCGTGCTGTATTTCCCGGCCATGGGCCTGTTCTTCATGGTCAGCCTGCGGTTCGCCAGCCAGTCCTGGGCGCAGCATGAGCTCTATCCGCAAAGCCCCTGGATGCCGCCGATCTATCCGCTCAAGGCGGTGATTCCCCTCACGATCCTGCTGCTGTTGCTGCAAGGCGTGGCCGAACTGATCAAGGCCTGCTGGGTCATCCGGCACAACATGCCGTTCCAGAACGAGGAATCCCAATCATGAGCAATCCCGTTCTCGGCCTCGTGTCCCTGCTGGTCGCCGTGGTGGGCGTACTCACCGGGTTTCCGATGGCCTTCGTGTTCATCTTCGTGGCCCTGCTGTTCGGCTTCGTGGCCATCGGCCATCAGGTTTTCAACCTGCTGACCTATCAGTTCTTCTCGCTGATGACCAGCGTCGAGCTGGCCGCCATTCCCCTGTTCCTGTTCATGGGCTACGTTCTGGACCAGTCGGGCCTGATGGACCGGATGTTCCGCGCCCTGCAGATCATGCTGGGGAAATACAAGGGTTCGCTCTATGTCATCGTCCTGGCGACGGCCACGCTGTTTGCGGCGGCCACCGGTATCGTCGGCGCGTCGGTGACCGTCCTGGGCGTCATGGCCGCTCCCATGCTGATTCGCAGCGGGTACGACACCCGCCCGTCGGCCGCCGTGATCGCGGCGGGTGGTACGCTCGGCATCCTGATTCCTCCCAGCGTAATGCTGATCGTCCTGGGACCGCTGGTCGGCATTCCCGTGTCCACCCTGTTCGCCGCCGCGGTGGTCCCGGGCCTGATGCTTTCGGGCGTCTACCTGATCTACACCATCATCCGCTGCCAGCTCAACCCAAAACTGGGCCCGCCGATTCCGTACGACGGCCCGCGGCTCTCCTTCCTCGACAAGCTGCGGGAACTGTTCGTCGGCGTGATCCCCATCACGGTCGTCATCCTGTCCACCCTGGGGCTGATCGTCAGCGGCGTGACCACGCCGACCGACGCGGCGGCGACGGGGGCCTTCGCCTCATTGGTGCTGACCGCCATTTACCGGCGCCTGAGCTGGAAGGCCCTGGGCATCGCCGTCATCCGGACGATGGAAGTCAGCGCCTTCATCATGTTCCTGATCGGCGCGGCCAACTTTTTCGGCGCGGTCTTCGCCCGCCTGGGCAGCGGCCGGCTGATCACCGAGATTCTCACATCCCTGCCGGTTTCGCCGATGATCATGCTGCTGCTGATGCTGTTCCTGATCTTCCTGCTGGGCGGCCCGCTGGAATGGATCCCCATCGTCCTGGTGGTCGTCCCCATCCTGCTGCCGGTCGCCCACAATCTGAACTTCGACATCCTCTGGTTCAGCATCCTGGTCGCCGTCACGCTGCAGACCTCCTGGCTGACGCCTCCTTTGGCGTTGTCCTCCTATTTTCTCAAGGGGGTCGTGCCCCAATGGAGCATGAAGGACATCTATCTGGGCATGATCCAGTTCGTCGGGCTGCAGGCGCTGGTCGTCCTGGTCCTGATCAAGTTTCCGATTCTGGTCCATTGGCTGCCGCAAGTCACAGGACTGGCCGACTGACACAGCCATCTTTACGGAGGGTAGCCATGGCGTGACCGAGGTGTGAATTGTCTATGGGCTGTCGAATCTGTTTGACTCAAGGAGACCATCATGATTCGTATTTTCAACGCCAGGCTTGCCGGAATTCTGTGCCTTTCGGCCGGCCTGCTGGTGGGCGCGCCCGCCATGACCCAAGCGGCCGAGCAGCAAGTCTATAAATTTTCCATCCAGACGGCGGTCCCGAACGCCAGCCTGTACTTCAAGCTGCTGGAGCAGTTTTCCAAGCAGGTCGACCTGATGTCAGGCGGCCGGCTGAAAGTCGAGGTGCTGGCGGCCGGTGCCGTCGTGGGGCCGTTCGAGATCCTGGACGCGGTCAGCAACGACGTGGTGAAGGCCGGCTATGTCTGGCCCAATTATTTCTCCGGCAAGAATTCCGCGTTCGTGCTGTTCTCGAACGCGCCGGCCAGCACCGGCCTGGACCAGACCAGCATGGTCGCGTGGTATTACAAGGGCGGCGGGGAGCAGCTCTACAAAGAGCTGCTGGAAGACGTGATGCACTACAACGTCAAGGCTTTCCTGATGCAGCCCATGGGGCCCGATCCCCTGGGGTGGTTCAAGAAACCGATCAAGGACGTCGAGGAATTCAAGAGCTTCAAATACCGCTCGCCCCCGGGCATCCCGGGAGAGACCTACCAGGCCATGGGGATTTCGGCGGTGGGCGTGCCCGGCGGCGACATCGTGCCCTCGGCGCAAAGAGGCGTGATCGACGCCGCGGAATGGATCGGCCCCGCGGACGACCGCAACCTGGGCCTGCAGAAGATCTGGAAATACTACTATCTGCAAGGCCTGCACCAGCAGACCGACATCGGACAGATCTTCATCAACGGGGATTTCTGGAAGTCGCTGCCCGACGACCTGAAGGAAATCATCCGGATCGCCGCCAAGGCCAACATCGCCGACACCCTGGATGCCAACATCTATGACAATTCCGTGGCGCTGCACGAGTTCATGGACAAGGAAGGCGTGAAGGTGCTGGATACGCCGCCCGACTACTACACGCGCTTCATCGAAGAAGAAAAGAAGGTCACGGCGAAGTACGCCGCAGCCAATCCCTTCTTCAAGAAAGTCCTGGATTCCCAGAACGACTTCGCGAAAATGGTCTTCCCGTACAGGTCGCGCATCCTGACCCTGTATGACAGCATGGTCAAGACGGCCAACGAGCAACGGCAGTAACCCTCGGCGCCGGCGTCAACCCAGCACGAATGGCCGGCCCGAAACCGGCGTCGTGGCGACGGCCATGTCCTGTTCCGCCATGATGCCGGCCTCCCAGGCCAGCCGTCCGGCCTGGATCGCCCATTTGAAGGCTTCGGCCATGCGCACCGGGTCCAGGGCGCGGGAGACGGCCGAATTCAGCAGCACCGCGTCGAAGCCAAGCTCCATGGCCTGCGCGGCGTCCATGGGCGAACCGATGCCGGCGTCCACGATCAGGGGCGTGTCCGGCAGGCGCTCGCGCAGGGTGCGCAGCGCCGACGGATTGATCAGCCCCTGGCCGGAACCGATGGGCGCCGCCCAGGGCATCAGCGCCACGCAGCCCGCGTCCAGCTGACGTCGGCAGTCGATCAGATCGTCGGTGCAATAGGGAAAGACCTGGAAGTCGTCGCGCGCCAGCGTCCC
>CBFGXR010000126.1:0-6103 GCA_965652675.1 uncultured Castellaniella sp. | reverse complement strand
GCTGGTCGAGGCGACCCTGGATTTCCCCGAGGAGGAAATCGACTTCCTGGAAAAATACCAGGCCGCCGCGCGGCTGGATGCCGTGACCGCCGCGCTGGACGGCGTCCTGCGCATTGCCCGCCAGGGGCTGGTGCTGCGCGAAGGCCTGCATGTGGTGCTGGCGGGCCAGCCCAATGTGGGCAAGTCCAGCCTGCTGAACGCCCTGGCGGGCGAGGACGTCGCCATCGTCACCCCGATCGCCGGCACCACGCGCGACCGCGTGGTGCAGCAGATCCACATCGACGGCATTCCCCTGCACATCGTGGACACGGCCGGCCTGCGCGAGACCGAGGACACGGTCGAGCGCATCGGCATCGAGCGCAGCTGGGCCGAGATCGCCCGCGCCCAGGTGATCCTGCATCTGCAGGACGCGCGTCATCCGGACGATCCGCTGGACGCGGAGATCGTGCGCAGGCTGCCGGCGGGCGTGCCGGTGCTGCGGGTGTGGAACAAGGCCGATCTGCTCGAGGCGGGTGCGAGTGTTATGGCTTCGGGGGGCGAGGATGCGCCTCTGCTCATTTCCGCCCACACCGGAGCGGGGCTGGACGCTCTGCGCGCCCGGCTGCTGGCCATCGCCGGCTGGACGCCGGGGACGGAGTCCCCCTGGCTGGCGCGCGAACGGCACGTGCGCGCGCTGGAGGCGGCGCGCGGACATCTGCGGGCCGCCGCCGGGCATGCCGCGCACAGCGATCAGGTGCTGGACCTGTTCGCCGAGGAACTGCGCCTGGCGCACGAGGCGCTGTGCGGGATCACGGGGGAATTCACCAGCGATGATCTGCTGGGAGAGATCTTTTCGCGGTTTTGCATCGGGAAGTGAGGGGCCGCGTCCGCCTGCCCGGATGGAGCGTCCGGGCGGCCGGCGGCGCTTATGCCTCGACCGTGACTTCCGAATGCACCACTTCCGGCGCCTTTTCGAAATACCCGCCGACCAGTCCGCGCCAGGCCTGGAAGTCCTCCGACTGGCGGAAGTGGACCATGTGGTCGTCCAGGGTTTCCCAGTACACCATCAGCACGTATTGCTGCGGATTTTCGATGATGTGGTGCAGTTCGACGCGCTTGCAGCCCCGGGCGCGGTGAAAGAGCGGCAGCGCCTGGCGGACGCCGGCCTCGAAGTCGGCCTGGGTGCCGGGTTTCACGGTGATGTGGGCCATTTCGCGGATCATGTCGGGTTCCTGTGCATGTGGGTTGGAGACGATGCCATGATTATGCACCGTGTCATGCGCCGTGCCGGTCGATGCTTCGCCCTCAGGGATTGTCCAGCCGGCGCATGACTTCGTCGGCGATGGCCAGGCAGGCGGTCAGGCCCGGGGACTCGATGCCGTACAGGCTGACCAGGCCGGGGACGCCGTGCGTCCGCGCGTCCTGGATGACGAAGTCGGCGTCCTGGCCGGCGGGCACGGCCAGCTTGGGTCGGATGCCGGCGTAGTCGGGGCGCAGGGCGCCGTCGCGCAGGTCGGGCCAGTAGCGGCGGATGGCGGCGTAGAAGCCGTCGGCGCGCGCCGGATCGACGGTGTAGTCGATCGTGTCGATCCATTCGACGTCGGGGCCGAAGCGGGCCTGTCCGCCCAGGTCCAGGGTCAGGTGCACGCCCAGGCCGCCGGGTTCGGGGACGGGGTAGATGAGGCGGGAAAACGGCGCCCGGCCCGACAGGGCGTAGTAGTTGCCCTTGGCGTAGCGGCCGGCCGGGATGCTGGCGGCCGGCAGGCCGCTGATGGCGGCGGCCACGGCCTGGGCGTGCAGGCCGGCGCAGTTGACGACGCGGCGCGCGATGAGTTCCATGGGTTCGTCGCCGCCGACGCGCAGCAGGATGCCGCCATCGTCCTTCAGCACTTGGCCGGACAGGACGGGGGCCCGCAGGGCGATCAGGCCGCCGGCGGATTCCAGGTCGCCTTGCAGGGCGAGCATCAGGCCGTGGCTGTCGATGATGCCGGTGGACGGCGATTCCAGCGCGGCGACGCAGCGCAGCGCGGGTTCGCGCGCGCGGGCCTGATCGGTGTCCAGCCAGCGCAGGTCGTGCACGCCGTTGGCATCGGCGGCCGCGCCGATGCGCTTCAGGGCGTCGATCTGCGCTTCGTGGGTGGCGACGATGAGCTTGCCGCAGCGCTGGTGGGCGACGCCGTGGGACGCGCAGTAGTCGTACAGGGCCTGGCGGCCCTGGATGCAGAGCCGGGCCTTGAGCGAGCCGCGCGGATAATAGATGCCGGCGTGGATGACTTCGCTGTTGCGCGCGCTGGTGGCGGTGCCGATGGCGGATTCGGCTTCAAGCGCCAGGGTCTCCTGCCCGGCCAGGGCGCAGGCGCGCGCCACGGCCAGGCCGACGACGCCGGCGCCGATGACGACGCAGTCGACGCGATCGGTCATGGTGGTTTCCTTTCGAATGTATGGGGAGCAGTGTATCGCCGCTTTCCCGGTACCGGACCGGAACATGCGCCGATGATAAATATTGCTTGCTATTAAATAGCACGCTATATAAAATGCATCCATGAAATCAGCCATGTCCCTCGATGCCGATACGCCGCCCGCCAGCCTGACGCTGGACGCCCAGCTGTGCTTCGCGCTGTATTCGGCGCAGCTGGCGATGGGCAAGATCTACCGGAAACACCTGGCCGGTCTGGGCCTGACCTACCCGCAGTATCTGGTGATGCTGGTGCTGTGGGAAGCCGACGGGGCGACAGTCACGGCACTGGGCGAACGCCTGTATCTGGATTCGGCCACGCTGACGCCGCTGCTCAAGCGGCTGCAGGCCATGGGTCTGCTGCGCCGCGACCGCTCGGCCGACGATCAGCGCCAGGTGCGCGTGACGCTGACTCCGGCGGGGCGTGATCTCTGGCGCCGCGCCGGCGACGTCCCCAAGGGCGTGTTGTGCGCCACGGGCTGTTCGCCCGATCATGCCCGGGTGCTGAAGGCCGAACTGGAAGAACTGCGGGCGCATCTGCTGGCCGCGTCCGAGACTCTCGAAAACCGCACGGCGCCGGTCTGACCGGCCCGTTCACGGGAAGCCGCCGATCGTGGTGCCGGCGGCTTCCCTGGAATCGCACCACAAGGAGTTCAAGCATGACAGTCGAAAACGTTCTCTACACGGCCCACGCTTCGGCCACGGGCGGCCGCGAAGGCAGCGCCAAGTCGTCCGACGGCCGTCTGGCCATCAAGCTGTCCACGCCGAAGGAACTGGGCGGCGCCGGCGGCGACGGCACCAATCCCGAACAGCTGTTCGCCGCCGGCTATTCGGCCTGCTTCCTGGGCGCGCTGAAGCTGGTCGCGGGCAAGGACGGCGTCAAGCTGCCCGACGCGACCGAGGTGTCCGGTGCCGTGGGCATCGGCCCCATTCCCGCAGGCTTCGGCATCGCCGTGGAACTGAAGATCTCCGCCCCCGGGGTGGATCGCGCCACGCTGGAAGGCCTGGTGCAGAAGGCGCATGGGGTGTGCCCCTACTCCAACGCCACGCGCAACAACGTGGACGTCAAGCTGACGGTGCAATAAGCCACGGGTTGCCGGGTATCGGGGCGGCCGTGCCGCCCCGATACGCATGAGAAAGTGAACGAAGGCGGCCGGCGCGACCGGCCGCCTTCGTTCATGCGCACCGACCGGGCCGGACTGCCGCTTCGGCCAGGCGCGCGCGGGTATGCGGCAGGAAAAACATTACAAAGGTAATGGGAAATGTGGTGCCTGAAAAAGTGGTCATGCTAGTGTGCTGCTCGTCCGGCCCGCGCATTCGAGCGCAACCGGGCGACACCCCTGATCGCCTCTCCCCACGAACACAGGTGCCTCATGGATATCGAACGCTTCAAGCAGCAGCATGTCCAGATTCTGCAGATCATCCACCGCATGCGCCGGCTGGCGACGACCGGCATCGCGGAGAACGCTTCGGATCTCGCGCGCGAGATCCGGCTGATGAAGTCCAAGGTCGCCCTGCACCTGTCGATCGAGAACGACATCCTCTATCCGCGCCTGGAAAAGCGGGCGGACGCGCAGGTGGCCCGCCTGGCGCGGGAATACCAGGAAGAAATGAAGACGCTGGCCGACGGGTTCGGCCGTTTCGTCGAGCGCTGGGGCGTGGAGTCGGCGGTCGGGAGCGATCCGGAGGGCTTTCGGCGCGACTGCAACACGGTGCTCAAGGCGCTGCATCGAAGGATCCAGCGCGAGAACACCGAGTTCTATCCTCAGGTCGAGGCTTTTTAGCGATTTACCCCCCACACCCCCCGCAGCAGTTGCCGTCTTCGCCGTGGACGGGCTTGAGGGCCTCGTAGCCGGCGTCGGCGACGGCGACCTGCAGGCGCTGGACGGAGACCTGGGCGGTGTCGAAGGTGACGGTGGCCTTTTCGTCGGCCAGGGATACCGTGACCTGGGAGACGCCGGGGACGGCGGCCAGGGCGCGGTCCACCGTGTCGGCGCAGGACGGGCCGCGCAGGCCGACCAGACGCAGGGTGGCGGTTTTCTGGGAAGAACGCTTCAGGGTTGCTGCTTCCATGGGGTCCTCGCAAGCGGGGAATGCCCTCATCAAGGGCAGGGTTATAGATTCATTTGAAATACATCTTCTAGGCCGGCTAGTATAGCAGGGCCGCCGCTTCCCCGTGCTGTGCCAGAACCATGCTCGCCGCATCCCCCGCCCGCCGTATCGCGCATCTGGACATGGACGCGTTCTACGCGTCCGTGGAATTGCTGCGCCATCCGGATCTGCGCGGCCAGCCGGTGGTGATCGGCGGGGGCGGCCGCCGGAACGAGGACGGAACGTACGCCCGGCTGCGGGATTATGTCGGGCGCGGGGTGATCACGACGGCCACCTACGAGGCTCGCGCCCTGGGCGTGCATTCGGCCATGGGCATGATGAAGGCCGCGCGCCTGGCGCCCGACGCCGTGATGCTGCCGGTGGATTTTCCGGCCTACCGCCATTATTCGCGGCTGTTCAAGGCCGCCGTAGCGGAGGTCGCCCCCTGCATCGAAGATCGCGGCATCGACGAGATCTACATCGACCTGAGTGATCTGCCGCAGGCGTCCGGCGAGCTGGCCCGTCGGCTGAAACAGGCGGTGCGCGAGGCCACGGGGCTGAGCTGTTCGATCGGCATTTCGCCGAACAAGCTGCTGTCGAAGATCGCCTCCGACCTGGACAAGCCCGACGGCATTACGCTGATCGGCCCGGGCGACCTGGAGCGGCGCATCTGGCCGCTGCCGGTGTCCAAGGTCAACGGCATCGGCCCCAAGGCCACGCGCAGGCTGCTGGATCTGGGCATCGAGACTGTCGGTCAACTGGCGCGGGCCACGCCGGCGCTGCTGCAGCGGCATTTCGGGCTGGGCACGGCGCAATGGCTGCTGGACGTCGCGCACGGCATCGACGACCGTCCGGTGGTGACGCAGTCCGAGCCCAAGTCCCTCAGCCGGGAAACGACGTTCGAGCGGGACCTGCACGTGCGCCGCGACCGGCCGCTGCTGTCGCGGATCTTCCTCGATCTGTGCGAACGCCTGGCGCAAGACCTGGCCCGCAAGGGCGTGCGCGGGGCGACGGTGGGCATCAAGCTGCGCTTCGACGATTTCCAGGTGGTGACCCGCGACCTGACGCTGGACGCGGCGGTCGGGGACGCCGAGGCCATCCATCGGGCCGCCGGCCAGTGCCTGAAGCGGGTGCCCCTGGAGCGGCGCCTGAGGCTGCTGGGCGTGCGGGTCAGCAAGCTGGAGCCGGCCGGCGCCGACGACCGGCCGCATCCGGTGCAGCTGGACCTGTACTGATCTCAGAAATCGTATTCGGGCTCGAAGTCGTCGCCCACCTGAAGCCAGGTTTCGCCGTCCGGCAGGGCGGCGACGGCGTTCATGCCGAACAGCACGCCTTGCTCGAACTGCCGGTGCCGCGCCAGGGTGCGGCCCGGTTCGGCCGCCGTGCTCCCCGTTTGCGGGTCCACGTTGGGGATGGGGCAGCGGGCGCAGGCCTTGACGAAGGCGAAGCCGGCGCCGCCCGTGCGGAAGCCGGCCAGGTGGTCCTCGTCGTAGGGCTCCAGGCCCTGGAGCACGATGTTGGGGCGGAAGCGGATCATGTCCACCGGCGCGACGCCCTGCCCGGCCAGTTGGCCGTTCA
>CBFGXR010000125.1:0-6161 GCA_965652675.1 uncultured Castellaniella sp. | reverse complement strand
CAGCGTCACCGACTTCGCCGACATCGTCGGCCAGGAGCACGTGAAGCGGGCGCTGGAGGTGGCGGCGGCCGGCGGGCACGGCCTGCTGATGAGCGGCTGTCCCGGCGTGGGCAAGAGCATGCTGGCGCGGCGCCTGCCCGGCCTGCTGCCGCCGCTGAGCCACGCACAGGCCCTGGAAGTCGCCGCCGTGCACGGGCTGGCCCGGTCGCGGCCCTCCCTGTCCCGGGTGCCGCCGTTCCGCGCGCCGCACCATGGCGCGTCCATGGCGGCGCTGGTGGGCGGGGGCGCCCGTCCCCGGCCCGGGGAAATCAGCCTCGCCGATCATGGCGTGCTGTTCCTCGATGAGCTGCCGGAATTCGCCCGCCAGGCCCTGGAAGCCCTGCGCGAACCGCTGGAGACCGGCTGCGTCACGGTCGCGCGGGCCGCCGGCAGCTGCACCTTTCCCGCCCGCTTCCAGCTCGTGGCCGCCATGAATCCCTGCCCATGCGGCTGGCACGGGCATCCCCACCCCAGTCGGGAATGCCGCTGTTCCCGGGACGCCATCGCGCGCTACCGGGCGCGGATCTCGGGGCCGCTGCTGGACCGGATCGATCTGCACGTCGGCCTGGGCGTGGAATCGGCATGGATGGACGCGCCGCCGGGCGAACCCTCGGCGCCGGTGCGGGAACGGGTGCTGGCCGCCCGCCGCAGGCAGCTGGCGCGCCAGGGCGGCCTGAACACCGGGCTGGACGACGCGGCCCTGGACCGTCATGGCGATCCGGACGCCGAGGGGCGGGCGCTGCTGATGCGCGCTTCGGCGGCCTGGGGCTGGTCTGCGCGCGCCGCGCGGCGGGCCCTGCGTGTGGCGCGGACCCTGGCCGACCTGGAGGGACGCGATCGGGTCGAGGCCGGACACATGGCCCAGGCGATCCAGTACCGTCCCGACCGCGGCGCATGACGGCCGCGCGTGTGGCGCGGGGCCGGACCGGCGAGGCGGGTAAAATGGCGGTTTTCCTACGCAGATTCCAGGAGGCCGCGATGATCGCCCCCAATCAGTTGTTCGACGACTTCCAGAAGAACATGTCCGAATTCCTGGCCAAGACCCCGGCCGCCGACATCGAGCGCAACATGAAGGCCTTCATGACCCAGGCCTTCTCCCGCATGGACCTGGTCACCCGGGAAGAATTCGACATCCAGGCCGACCTGCTGGCCCGCGCGCTGGAGCGCGTCGAATCCCTGGAGGCCCGCGTCCAGGCCCTGGAACAGGGCGACGAATAGCCGGCGGACGGTTCCGCATTGGACAAGTCCGAAGAAATCGCCCTATAATCAAGGGCTTTTCCCAATGGGTAATCCATGGGGGAAAGCAGGGTTCCGCGCATGCAGGTTGCGCATGCCGGGTCCGAACATCCGCAAATGCCAGGTCTGACAAGTGCCCGGACCCCGGGTCACCTGGATTTGTCAAGCCAACAGAGTATCGTCATGCCCAAGATGAAGAGCAAAAAAGGCGCTTCCAAGCGCTTCAAGGTGCGCGGCAGTGGTTCCATCAAGCGCGGCCAGGCTTTCAAGCGTCACATCCTGACCAAGAAAACCACGAAGAACAAACGTCAGCTGCGCGGTTCGGCCGCTGTCCATGAAACCAACGTCGCCTCCGTGAAGGCGATGCTGCCTTTCGCCTGATCGGAGATTACACATGCCTCGCGTCAAACGCGGCGTCACCGCTCGTGCACGCCATAAAAAAGTCATCAAGGCCGCCAAGGGTTACCGTGGCCGCCGCGGCAACGTATTCCGGATCGCCAAACAGGCGGTCATGCGCGCCGGGCAATATGCCTACCGCGATCGCCGCAACAAGAAGCGCACCTTCCGCGCCCTGTGGATCACCCGCATCAACGCGGGCTGCCGCGAACTGGGCGTGACCTACAGCGTCTTCATCGCCGGTCTGAAGAAGGCCTCGATCGAACTCGACCGCAAGGTCCTCGCCGACATGGCCGTGCACGACAAGGCGGGCTTCGCCGCCGTCGTGGCCCAGGCGAAATCCGCGCTGGCCGCCTGACCGACACAGTTTCGTTTCCGATTCTGTATCATCGCAAACGGAGCTCCATCGGGCTCCGTTTGCGTTTTGGAATGCACCATGGACTCATCGCTCGACGAACTGATTGCCCAGGCCCGTGACCGCTTCGCCCAGGCCGGGGACGCCGCCACGCTGGAAAACGAAAAAGCCGCCTTCCTGGGCAAGCAGGGGTCGCTGACCGCGCTGCTCAAGGGCCTCGCGGCCCTGCAGGGCGACGAAAAGCGCACGCGCGGCGCGCAGATCAACCAGGCCAAGCAGCAGGTCGAAGCGCTGTTGAACACGCGGCGCGCCGAACTGGCCCAGGCCGTGCTGGACCAGCGCCTGGCGGCCGAGACCATCGACGTCACCCTGCCGGGCCGGGGACGCGGCGTCGGCGGCGTCCATCCGGTGATCCGCACCTGGCAGCGCGTCGAGCAGATCTTCCGTTCCATCGGTTTCGACGTGGCCGACGGCCCCGAGATCGAGAACGACTGGACCAACTTCACCGCCCTGAACAATCCGGAAAACCATCCGGCGCGCTCCATGCAGGACACGTTCTACGTGGACATGAATGATGCGGGCGGGCTGCCGCTGGTGCTGCGCACCCACACCAGCCCCATGCAGGTGCGCTACGCCCGCATGAACAAGCCGCCCATCAAGGTCATCGCCCCGGGGCGCACCTATCGCGTCGACAGCGACGCCACCCATTCGCCCATGTTCCACCAGGTCGAGGGCCTGTGGATCGCCGAGGACATCTCCTTCGCGGATCTCAAGGGCGTCTACACGAATTTCCTGCGGGCCTTCTTCGAGACCGACGACCTGACCCTGCGCTTCCGGCCGTCGTTCTTCCCCTTCACCGAACCCTCGGCCGAGATCGACATGATGTTCACCTCCGGCCCCAATCAGGGCCGCTGGCTGGAAATCTCCGGCTCGGGCCAGGTGCATCCCCAGGTCGTGCGCAATTTCGGGCTGGACCCGGAACGCTACATCGGCTTCGCCTTCGGCTCGGGGCTGGAACGCCTGACCATGCTGCGCTACGGCGTGGACGATCTGCGCCAGTTCTTCGAAGGCGACCTGCGCTTCCTGCGCCAGTTCAACGACTAGTCAGCGACACGGAATCCGAATCATGCAATTTCCCGAATCATGGCTGCGCGCCTGGGCCGATCCCGACATCGACGGCCAGGAACTGGCCCATCGGCTGACCATGGCCGGCCTCGAGGTCGAGGACGCCGATCCTTACGCGCCGCCGTTCTCCGGCGTGGTGGTGGCGCGCATCGAATCGGCCGAACCGCATCCCGATGCCGACAAGCTGCGCGTCTGCCGGGTCGATGACGGCTCGGGCGAACCGCTGCAGATCGTCTGCGGCGCCCCCAACGCGGCGGCCGGGCTGGTGGTGCCCCTGGCCCGCGTGGGCGCCGAACTGCCCGGCGGCATGCGCATCGGTCCCGTCAAGATGCGCGGCGTCGAATCGCGCGGCATGCTGTGCTCGGCCCGCGAGCTGGGCCTGTCCCAGGACCACGCCGGCCTGCTCGAACTGCCCGCCGACCTGAAGCCGGGCCAGGACCTGCGCCAGGCCCTGGACCTGGACGATACGATCTACACCCTCAAACTCACCCCCAACCGGGCCGACTGCCTGTCCATCCTGGGCGTGGCGCGCGAGGTCGCGGCCCTGACCGGCTGCGCGCTGCGCGCGCCGGATGTCCCCCAGGTGCCCGTGACCCTGGAAGACCGTCTGCCCGTGGCCGTGCAGGCCCCGGACCTGTGCGGCCGTTTCGCCGGGCGGATCGTGCGCGGCGTGAACGCCCGTGCCGCCACGCCGGCGTGGATCAAGTCGCGCCTGGAGCGCGCCGGCCAGCGGCCGGTGTCGGCGCTGGTGGACATCTCCAACTACGTCATGCTGGAACTGGGCCGCCCCACCCACGTCTTCGACCTCAAGCGGATCGAGGGCGGCCTGACGGTGCGCTGGGCGCGCGACGGCGAACGGCTGGCGCTGCTCAACGACCAGACCGTCGAGCTGACGGCCGACGTGGGCGTCATCGAGGCCGGCGGATCGCTGGAAAGCCTGGCCGGCATCATGGGCGGGCAGGCTTCGGCCGTGACGCTGGACACGACCGACGTCTACCTGGAAGCCGCCTTCTGGTGGCCGGAGGCCATCATGGGCCGCCCGCGCCGCTACAAGCTCAATTCCGAAGCCGGCCACCGCTTCGAGCGCGGCGTGGACTTCGCCACGATTCCCGAGCACCTGGACCTGATGACGGCCCTGATCCTGGAAGTCTGCGGCGGCCAGGCCGGTCCGCTGGACGACCGGATCGTGAACCTGCCCGCGCGCGAACCGGTACGCATGCGCCTGGCGCGCTGCGCCCGCGTGCTGGGGATCCCGCTGGACGCCGAGGCCGTCGGCGCCGTCTTCACGCGCCTGGGCTTCGCGTTCGAGCGGCAGGGCGACGATTTCATCGTCACGCCGCCGGCCGCGCGCTTCGACCTGACGATCGAGGAAGACCTGATCGAGGAAGTCGCCCGCATCCATGGCTTCGACCGCATCCCCGACCTGCCGCCGGTGGCGCCGGCCCTCATGCGGGCGGCGCCCGAAACGCTGTACGGCCCGCACGCGCTGCGCGCCGCCCTGGCCGCGCGCGACTACCAGGAAGTCATCAACTTCTCCTTCGTCGAGGAAGCCTGGGAACGGGACTACTGCGGCAACGCCGACCCCATCCGGCTGCTCAACCCCATCGCCAGCCAACTGGCGGTGATGCGCTCCGGCCTGATCGGCGGCCTGCTGGCCAACATCGTCCACAACGTCAAGCATCGCCAGACGCGCGTGCGCGTCTTCGAACTGGGCCGCGTGTTCGCCCGCGATCCTTCGGTGGCCGACGGCGGCCTGGCCGTGGCGGGCGTGGCCCAGCCCACCCATCTGGCCGCCGCGGCCTGGGGCCCCGCGTCGGCGGAGCAATGGGGCGAGCCGGTCCGTCCGGTGGACTTCTTCGACGTCAAGCGCGACCTGGAGGCGCTGCTGGGCGCGCGCGCGGCCGGCCTGCGATGCGAGGCCGCCGCCCATCCCGCGCTGCATCCGGGACGCAGCGCCCGCCTGCTGCTGGACGGCCGCGCGATCGGCTGGCTGGGCGAAGTCCACCCGCGCTGGGCGCAGGCCCTGGACCTGCCGCACGCGCCCGTGGTCTTCGAACTCGACGCCGAGGCCGTATCCGAACGTATCTTTCCCCATCCTCGGGAACAGTCCCGGCAGCCCGTGGCGGTGCGGGATCTGGCGATCTGGGTGGACGCGGACGTGCCCTGGCAGTCGCTGCTTGATACACTGCAACAGCGGATCGCGGCCGATGAAGCCCTCTCCGTGGTCAAAGACATTAAACTGTTCGACATCTGGCGCGAAGCCGCGACCGCCCGGCAACGCAGCCTGGCGTTGCGCCTCTGGTTCCAGGGCCGCGACGCGACGCTGGAAGACCGCCAGGTCGAACATTGCGTGCAAAGTCTGCTCGACGCGCTGACCCAGGTACATGGCGCGCGCCTGCGCTCATAGGAGAAATCGCTGGTGAATACGGATCGGACGCTCACCAAAGCCCATCTGGCCGAACTGCTGTTCGAGCGCGTGGGCCTGAACAAGCGCGAAGCCAAGGACATCGTGGACACGTTCTTCTCCGAAGTCCGCGACGCCCTGGTCCAGGGCACCGAGGTCAAGTTGTCGGGCTTCGGCAGCTTCCAGGTGCGCAACAAGCCGCCGCGCCCGGGCCGCAATCCCAAGACCGGCGAAGTCATCCCGATCGCCGCGCGCCGGGTGGTCACGTTCCATGCCAGCCAGAAGCTCAAGGACGGCGTGGGCACCGACGGAGACGCCGCATGACGTCCGCCACGCCCGCGGCCGCGCTGCCGCCGATCCCCGCCAAGCGCTATTTCACCATCGGCGAAGTCTCCGACCTGTGCGGGGTCAAGCCCCACATCCTGCGGTATTGGGAACAGGAATTCGTCCAGCTCAAGCCGGTCAAGCGGCGCGGCAACCGGCGCTACTACCAGCACCATGAAGTCCTGCTGGTGCGCCGCATCCGTGATCTGCTCTACGAACAGGGCTTCACCATCGCCGGAGCACGCAACCGCCTGGGCGACAGCGGCGACGCGCCGCACGACC
>CBFGXR010000124.1:0-6172 GCA_965652675.1 uncultured Castellaniella sp. | reverse complement strand
CAACACAGCATGTGATTTTTTCATGAGTGTCTCCTCCATGAGAGCGATCAACCGACGCATCCACGCACCGGTTGAAGGCATGTTAGAGACTGTCCCTGTTTCACTACAGATCCATTCAGGACGTCGCCATATCTTTATCGGACATGCGGGCTTATGGCTTACCCTAATGGGACAGCGCGGCCCCCGGCGCCGGCGGACGGGTCACCGAAGCGGGGATCCGGCGTCCTCCGGCCGGCGTATCGAGGGCCCGCCGGGAGGCGGCGACTTGCATGCCGGGATGCCCCCTCGTATGATCCGCGCTATCGTGGTCGCAAAACGGCCGCCACTGGAACCTCATGACCAAAACTCTGATCATTGCCGAAAAGCCCTCGGTCGCCCTGGATATTTCCCGGGCCCTGGGCGGTTTCACCCGTGAAGGCGACTATTTCGAAAGCGAGCAATACGTGCTGTCCTCCAGCGTCGGACACCTGCTCAGCCTGGTGGCGCCCAACGACCCGGTACGCGGCAAATGGAGTTTCACCCACCTGCCGGTCATCCCGCCCCAGTTCGAGCTGGGGCCGACCGACAAGCGCTCGGCCGAACGGCTGAAGCTGCTGGTCAAGCTGCTCAAACGCAAGGACATCGGCGCCGTCATCAACGCCTGCGACGCGGGCCGCGAAGGCGAACTGATCTTCCGCTACATCATCCAGTATTCCGGGGTGAAGAAACCCGTCCAGCGCCTGTGGCTGCGGTCCATGACCCAGGCGTCCATCCGCGACGCCTTCGCCAACCTGCGCGACGACGAGACCATGAAGCCGCTGGAAGCCGCCGCCCGGTCCCGCGCCGAGGCCGACTGGCTGGTCGGCATCAACGGCACCCGCGCCATGACGGCCTTCAACAGCAAGGACGGCGGCTTCTTCAAGACCCCGGTGGGCCGCGTCCAGACGCCCACCCTGGCGATCGTGATGGAACGCGAAGACCGCATCCGCAGCTTCGTGTCGCGCGACTACTGGGAAGTCCACGCCACCTTCGTCGCCGCCGCCGGCCTGTACGAAGGCCGCTGGTTCGACCCCGCATTCAAGAAGAACGAGCAGGACACCGAGGCCCGCGACTCGCGCCTGTGGTCTGCGCCGGCCGCCCAGACCATCGTTGCCGCCTGCCGCGAGCAGCCCGGCAGCGTGACCGAGGAATCCAAGCCCAGCACGCAGATGTCCCCGGCCCTGTTCGATCTGACGACCCTGCAGCGAGAGGCCAACTCGCGCTTCGGCTTTTCCGCCAAGACCACGCTGTCCCTGGCCCAGTCGCTGTATGAACGCCACAAGGCCCTGACCTACCCGCGGACCGATTCGCGCTACCTGCCGCAGGACTACGTCGGCACCGTGCAGCAGACCATGCGCGTCCTGGCCGACAGCGACTCGGGCGTGGCCCGCTCGGTCAAGCCCCACGCCGCCCAGGTCGTGAAGCAGGACTGGGTCAAGCCCAACCGGCGCATCTTCGACGACAAGAAGATTTCCGATCACTTCGCCATCATCCCCACCCTGCAGGTGCCGCGCGAACTGAGCGACGCCGAATTCAAGATCTACGAACTGGTGACGCGCCGTTTCCTGGCGGTGTTCTTCCCGGCGGCCGAATTCCGCGTCACGACCCGCATCACCCAGGTCTCGGGCCACCATTTCAAGACCGAGGGCAAGGTGCTGGTGTCCCCCGGCTGGCTGGCCATCTACGGCCGCGAATCCCAGGGCGACGACGCCTCGCTGGTGCCCGTGGCCGACGGCGAACGCGTGCGCACCGAGGACATCGAGGCGCGCGGCCTGGCCACCAAGCCGCCCGCCCGCTTCAACGAGGCCACGCTGCTGTCGGCCATGGAAGGCGCCGGCAAACTGGTGGACGACGAGGCCCTGCGCGAAGCCATGTCCGAGCGCGGCCTGGGCACTCCGGCCACCCGCGCGGCCATCATTGAAGGCCTGATCAACGAGACCTACCTGCGCCGCGAGGGCCGCGACCTGATCCCCAGCGCCAAGGCCCGCCAGCTGATGACGCTGCTGGCCGGCCTGGGCGTCAACGAGCTGACCTCGCCGGAACTCACCGGCGAATGGGAACACCAGCTCAAGCTGATCGAACAGCGCCAGCTGGACCGCGAGTCCTTCATGCGCGAGATCGCCCAGATGACCCAGGTGATCGTCAAGCGCGCCAAGGAATACGAACGCGACACCGTGCCCGGCGATTACGCCACCCTGGCCACGCCCTGCCCGAAATGCGGCGGCGTGGTGAAGGAAAACTACCGCCGCTACGCCTGCACGGCCTGCGATTTCTCCATCGGCAAGCACCCGGGCGGACGCACCTTCGAGATCGCCGAAGTCGAGGAACTGCTGGACAAGCGCACGCTGGGGCCGCTGACGGGCTTCATCAGCAAGATGGGCCGGCCCTTCGCGGCGGTGCTGCGCATCACCGACGAATACAAGCTGGAATTCGACTTCGGCCAACGCGAAGACGAGGACGCCGAGCCCGTGGACTTCTCCGGCCACACCCCGCTGGGCGCCTGCCCCAAATGCGGCGGCCAGGTCTTCGAGCACGGCATGAACTACGTCTGCGAGCGCGCCGTGGGGCCGGAAAAGTCCTGCACCTTCCGCAGCGGCAAGGTCATCCTGCAGCAGGAAATCCCCGCCGCGCAGATGAGCAAGCTGCTGGCCACCGGCAAGACCGACCTGCTCGACGGTTTCGTGTCCAGCCGCACCAACCGCAAGTTCAAGGCCTTCCTGGTGCGCCAGGACGACGGCAAGGTCGGCTTCGAATTCGAGCCGCGCCCGGCCAAGGCGGGCGCCAAGACGGCGGCAAAGACGGCGACGGCATCCAAGTCCGCGGCCAAGACGGCCGGCAAGACCGCCGCGAAAACGGCGACGAAAACGGCGGCCAGGAAGACCGCCGTGAAAAAGACCGCGGTGAAAAAGACCGCCGCCAAGGAAGCCGCTCCGGCCGATACCCGCGAAGACGACGGCCCGGCCTTCTGAGCCCGCGCCGGCGGCAGGCGCCCGGCCGGTCCGATCCGCCGCCCGCGGCTCAGCTGCTGGCGCGGACCTTCAGTTCGAACCCCAGGTCGACGGCGGGCGCGTCCACCGGCTCGCCGCGCATCAGCCGCAGCAGCATCCGGGCCGCGGCGTCGCCGACCTCCCGGCGCGGCGTGCGCAGGCTGCTCAGCGCGGGCAGCATCTGCGCGTTGCCCGGCAGGTCGTTGAAGCCCACCACGCTGACCCGGTCGGGGACCGGGACGCCCAGCCGCAGGGCTTCCAGCAGCCCCCCGTGGGCCAGGTCATCGTTGCAGAAAAACACCGCGTCCAGGTCCGGATGTGCCGCCACCAGGCGGCGGAAGGCCTCTGCCCCCAGGGCGGCCGACGAAGGCCGGGGATCCAGGATCTCCAGTTGGGGATCGTAGCAGCCCGCGGCACGCAGCACGCCGCGAAAGCCCTCGGCGCGCTCCAGCGTGCGCGGGTCCAGCTGGGCGCCGACGAAGGCGATGCGCCGCCGCCCCCGGTCCAGCAGATGGCGCGCCACGGCCTGCGCGGCTCCGGTCTGGGAAAAGCCGACGCAATGCACGCCGGGATCGTCGCTGAGTTCCATCACGTGCACGCAGGGGGTGCGGCTGGCCTCGATCAGGCGGCGCTGGGCCTCGCTGCGGTCGAAGCCGGTCAGGATCAGGCCCGCCGGCCGGTGCGACAGGTAGCTGTCCAGCAGGGCGGCCTCGCGCTCCGGCCGGTATTGGGTGATCCCGACGAAGATCGGGTAGCCGGCGTCCCACATCACGTCCTGGACGGCCTCCAGCAGTTCGGTGAACAGCGTGTTGGACAACAGCGGGATCAGCACCACGACGTGGCTGCTCTTGGCCGAGGCCAGCGCGCGCGCCGAGGGATCGGGGCGGTAGCCGAGGCGTTCCACCGCCGCCCGCACCCGCTCGGCCAGCTCCGGACGTACGGTCGCCTTGCCCGCCACCACGCGCGACGCCGTGATGGGGCTGACGCCGGCCAGGGCGGCCACGTCGGCCAGCGTCGCCCGGCCCGTGGCCCGGCGGCGGCCCCGGGCCGGCCGGGATCCGGTCCCGTCGTCGGAGGAATCGTCATGCATACAGGAATTCCCTAATGTCGGCCGCAGTGAGATAGCGCTATCTTTGCGTCTCATCCGCCCTTGGGAAGATCGGCCGGCACAGGCCGGACCGATGCTTCGGGCACCATTGTACGTAAGGGCCGTTTTTTTTCAATGCAAAAGATAGCGCTATCTTCTTCCTTGCCGAAGGCCGCCGCGCCGGTCTGTCCGCCCCGCGCGGTGGTCGTAATGGGCGTGTCCGGCAGCGGCAAGTCCACGGTCGGCGAACTGCTGGCGCGGCGCCAGGACTGGGCCTTCGTCGAGGGCGACGCCTTCCACAGCGCGGAAAACCACGCGAAAATGCGGGCCGGCGTCCCGCTGACAGACGAGGACCGGGCCTCCTGGCTCGAGGCGCTGGGCCTGGAACTGGCGCGCCTCGCCGCCGGCGGCGTCGTCCTCAGCTGCTCGGCCCTGAAGCGGGCCTACCGCCGGCAACTGCGCACGCACGTGCCCGGCCTGGCCTTCATCTGGCTGGAAGTCGGCCGCGACGCGGCCCACCGGCGCGTCGCCGGCCGGGGCGACCGCCATTTCTTCCCCGCCACCCTGATCGACAGCCAGTTCGCCACGCTGGAACCGCCCCACGACGAGACCGGCCTGCTGCACCTGGACAGCGAACGCCCCCTGGAAGAACTCCTCGCACACGCCGCCGAATGGCTGCAAAGGACGCCTCATGCACACCCCTGACATCCCCGCCGGCGCGCCGAAGCCGCTGATCCGCAAGGCCGCCGAGGCCTTCATGGCGGCCACCCTGGCCCTGATGGTGATCGCCGTGTTCAGCAACGTCGTGCTGCGCTACGCCTTCGGCACGGGCCTGGTGATCTACGAGGAGCTGTCCCGCCTGCTGTTCATCTGGCTGGTCTGCATGGGCACGGTCGTCACCGCCCACGAAAATCGGCACCTGAGCTTCGACCTGCTGGTGGACCGCGTCGGGCCGCGCACGCGCGCCGCGATGGGCGCGCTGGCCGCCCTGATCAGCGCGATCGTCCTGGGCATGGTCGTCAAGGGCGCCTGGGACCAGGTGATCGCCGGCCTGCACAGCCACAGCCCCGTCATCGGCTATCCCCTGGCGATCGCCGCGGCCGCCACCCTGTTCATGGCCGCCGCCATGGAAGTCCTGCTCTTCAAGCAAGCCGTTCTGGACCGCCACCGCGACCGAACCTAGGAACGCCCATGGACACCACCCTGATCTTTCTCGCCGTCCTGTTCGCCTCCATGGCGATCGGCATCCCCATCGCCGTTTCCCTGCTGGTCTCGGGCGTGGTCCTGATGTGGCACCTGGATTTCTTCAACACCCAGTTGCTGGCGCAGAATCTGCAGGCCGGCTTCGACAGCTTCCCCCTGCTGGCCGTACCCTTTTTCGTCCTGGCGGGCGAACTGATGAACGCGGGCGGCCTGAGCCGGCGGATCATCGACATGGCGCGCGCCTTCGTCGGCCATATCCCGGGCGGCCTGGGCTACGTCACCGTGTTCGCCTCGGTGCTGCTCGCCTCGATGAGCGGCTCGGCCATCGCCGACACCGCCGCGCTGGCCACCATCCTGCTGCCCATGATGCGCCAGCAGGGCTATCCCATGAACTACAGTACGGGCCTGCTGGCCTCGGGCGGCATCATCGGCCCCATCATCCCGCCATCGCTGCCCTTCATCATCTACGGCGTCACCACCAACACCTCCATCAGCAAGCTGTTCATCAGCGGCGTGGTCCCCGGCATCCTGATGGGCGGCGCGCTGCTGCTGGCCTGGCGCGTGGTCGCGCGCCGCCGCCAGCTGCCCACGGCCCCGCGCGCCACGCCGGCCGAACGCCGCCGCGCCGTGGCCGACAGCGCCTGGGCCATCTTCATGCCGGTCATCATCCTGGGCGGCATCCGCTTCGGCGTCTTCACCCCCACCGAGGCCGCCGTGGTGGCCGCCGTCTACGCCTTCCTGGTGTCGCGCTTCATCTATCGGGCGCTCTCCTGGAAAGCCGCCTACGACGTGCTGGTGGCCTCCAGCATCACCACGGCGGTCGTCATGTTCTTGTGCGGCGCCGCGACGGTGGCCGCCTACATGATCACCCTGGCCG
>CBFGXR010000123.1:0-6245 GCA_965652675.1 uncultured Castellaniella sp. | reverse complement strand
ACGGGTGCCAATGTCTCCCGAACATTAGGGAATCCGCGCAGCCACCTGCTACGATCTTCAAAAGGAGCAGTCATGGCGTTTCCGGGCACGGGCAAAATCTGGATGAACGGCGGATTGGTGGACTGGAAGGACGCCACCATTCATATCGATACCGGCAGCAACGCCGTGGTCAATCTGGCGGGCGCGCCCATCGCCGACCGTCCCTGGACCGAAGCCCGCCGCACCGTACTGTGGCGCAGCCGTGTGGATCTCACGCGCACGCTGGTGGACTGGATGGGCCGGCAGGCCGTTCCGCCCGGCATCCTGCTGTCGGGCTCCGCGGTTGGCTGGTATGGCGACCGGGGCGACGAACGGCTGGACGAGGACAGCGTGCCGGGGCAAAGCGATTTCGGCAGCCGCCTGTGCGTCGCCTGGGAGCAGGAGGCGCAACGCGCGAGTCAGTGGGGCGTGCGGGTGGCGCTGCTGCGCACAGCGCCCGTGCTGGCTTCGCAAGGCGGCATGCTGACAAGGCTGTTGCCCGCTTTTCGCCTTGGACTGGGCGGACGGCTGGGCGACGGCCGGCAATGGATGCCCTGGATCCACATCGATGACCAGGTGGCACTGATCGACCACCTCCTGCGGCACGAATGCAGTGGCGCTTTCAATGCCTGCGCGCCCGAGGCCGTGCGCAACAGCGATTTCACCCGGAGGCTGGCTCGAACGTTGCGGCGCCCCGCGATTCTGCCCGTTCCGGCCTGGGCGCTGCGCCTGGCCCTGGGCGAAATGTCTGTGCTGCTGCTCGGCGGCCAAAGACTGGCGCCCGTTCGGACGGAAGCGTCCGGATTCACCTGGATGCACCCGGAACTGACCACGGCCTTGACGCAACTGCTGCACGCCCCGCAAGCCCCCATGGCGCACTGACCCGCGGGCACCGGGGTTCGGTCCGTTCCCGGACGCGACGGATCAGAACCCCGGCGCGGCGGAGAAATTCAGGAAACGGGTGCTGGAACCCTGGAATGTCAGGCGCACTGTGCCGATCGGACCGTTACGCTGCTTGCCGATGATGATCTCGGCCGTGCCCTTGTCGGGCGAATCGGGGTTGTAGACCTCGTCGCGGTAGATGAAGATGATCACGTCGGCGTCCTGTTCGATGGCCCCGGATTCCCGCAGATCGCTCATGACGGGCCGCTTGTTGGGACGCTGTTCGAGGCTGCGGTTGAGCTGCGAGAGGGCGATCACCGGGCAGTTCAGTTCCTTGGCCAGGCTTTTGAGCGACCGGCTGATCTCGGAGATTTCCGTGGCGCGGTTTTCTCCGCCATTGCCCGACATCAGCTGGATATAGTCGATGATGATCAGCCCCAGCTGGCCGCACTGGCGCGACAGCCGCCGGGCGCGGGCGCGCAGTTCCATGGCCGTCAGCGCGGGAGTCTCGTCGATATAGATCTGGGCTTCCTCGACCTTTTGCACCGCGTGGGTCAGGCGCGGCCAGTCGTCCTGGTTCAGCTTGCCGGTGCGCATGCGGTGCTGGTCCAGCATGCCCACCGAGCCGATCATGCGCATGGCCAGTTGCACCGCGCCCATTTCCATGGAAAAAACCGCCACCGGCAGGCCCTGCTCGATGGCGACGTGTTCGCCGATATTCATGGAAAAGGAGGTCTTGCCCATCGAAGGACGTCCGGCCACGATGACCAGGTCGCCCGGCTGCAGGCCCGAGGTCATGCGGTCCAGGTCATTGAAGCCGGTCGGCACCCCGGTCACATCGGAATCGCCTTCGCGGTGATAGAGCTCGTCGATGCGCTCGACCACCTGGGCCAGCAGCGGCCGGATTTCCTGGAAGCCGGCCATGCCGCGCGCGCCTTCCTGGGCGATCTGGAAGACGCGGGATTCGGCCTCGTCGAGGATCTGCCGGGCTTCCTTGCCCTGGGGATTGAAGGCGGCCGAAGAGATTTCGTCGGCGATCGAGACCAGCTTGCGCAACATGGACCGTTCGCGCACGATCTCCGCATAGCGGCGGATGTTCGCGGCCGAGGGCGTGTTGTGCGCCAGCGCGTTCAGGTACGGCAGGCCGCCGCATTCGTCGGATTTGCCGGCCGTCGCCAGGGATTCGTGGACCGTGACGACGTCGGCCGGCCGCGCCAGCCCCACCAACCGGGTGATGTGCTGCCAGATCAGGCGATGGTCGAAACGCTAGAAGTCGTCCTCGGTCAGGACGTCCGCGACCCGGTCGAAGGCCGCGTTGTCCAGCAGCAGCCCGCCCAGCACCGATTGCTCGGCCTCGATGGAATGCGGCGGCACACGCAGATAGTCCAGTTGCGCGTCGGCTTCGATTTCCAAACCTGATCCCTGCGATGAATGAGAATGAGAAAAGGGCCAGCGTACGCCGGCCCTTTTCAGCGGCGCCGCGCCATCCCTACCTTAGCACGAGGAAGGGGGCCCGGCGTGCGGTGCGGTGCGTCAGGCCATTTCGCCTTGCACGGTGACCGAGATGTCGGCCACCACGTCGGCGTGCAGCGCGACCTGCAGCGGGAACTCGCCCACGGTCTTGATGGCGCCGTCCGGCATGCGGACCTGGGCCTTGTGCACGTCGGTGAAACCGACGGCCTGCAGCGCGGCGGCCACGTCCATGTTGGTGACCGAGCCGAACAGGCGGCCATCGACGCCGGCCTTCTGGCTGATGGTCAGCACGTAGCCGGACAGCTTTTCGCCGACGGACTGGGCGGCGGCCAGCTTTTCGGCCTGGTGCTTTTCCAGTTCGGCGCGGCGGGCCTCGAATTCCTTCAGGGCGGCGTCGGTCGCACGGCGGGCGATCTTCTGGGGGATCAGGTAGTTGCGGGCATAGCCGTCGCGCACGCGGACCACATCACCCAGGTTGCCGAGATTGACGACTTTTTCAAGCAGAATGACTTGCATGACGGGAGACCTCGGATCAGTTGTGGTTGTCGGTGTACGGCAACAGGGCCAGGAAGCGCGCGCGCTTGATGGCGGTGTCCAGCTGGCGCTGGTAGTGCGCCTTGGTGCCGGTCAGGCGGGCCGGGATGATCTTGCCGTTTTCCTGGATGAAATCGCGCAGGGTGTCCAGATCCTTGTAGTCGATCTCTTCGACCTTGGCGACGGTGAAGCGGCAGAACTTGCGGCGCTTGAACAGCGGATTCTGTTGCCCGAACTTGCGCTTTTCCTTGGTTTTCTTGAAGTAAGCCATGATGGTTGCCTTTCTCTGTGGCCGGGCCATGCCCGGCATGTTCATTCAGTGTGCCTGCGCGATCCGCTGGATGTGGAACACCAGCCGGTCCGAACCCTGCCGGAGGGGCGCCAGGAATCCGACGGCCTGGATCAGCGCGCCGATCGGCGCCTGGGCCAGTTCCCGGGCCACGTCTCCCAGAGCCACCGCCTGCAGTTCCATGCGGACGGTGCGGGGAGACCCGGCTTCCAGGACCTCGGATTCGTGTGCCATCCGGAGCCGCAGCACCGGCGTGCCCGCCGGCGTGTGGCGCAGCGGCTCGGCCTCGGCCACGCGCGCTGCGATTTCGACCCGGTTCACGGAATGCGCGGGCTCCGGATCAGGAATTCGTGGTGGACTCGGTGGCGGTCGCCTTGCGGGCTTCCTCGCGCTCGACCGACTTCATCATGATCGACGGTTCGGTGTGCGCGTGCTTGGTCTTGACGAACAGGTGGCGCAGGATCGCGTCGTTGTAGCGGAACGAGTGTTCGAGCTCATCCAGGGCGCCCTGGCCGCACTCGATGTTGAAGCACACGTAGTGGGCCTTGACGAGCTTCTGGATCGGGTAGGCCAGCTGGCGGCGGCCCCAGTCCTCGACGCGGTGGATCTGGCCGCCATTGCTGGTGACCATGGCCTGGTAGCGCTCGATCATGGCGGGCACCTGCTCGCTCTGATCGGGATGCACGATGAACACTACTTCGTAGTGGCGCATGTAAGACTCCTTATGGATATCTGTGATGTTGACAGACAGCCCGCCGGCATCGTGCGGCCCCCATTCCGGGACGCCGCGGACACGCCGAAAAACGGCATGCCACAGGCACGGTCGAGCAAGTAACCCGGCATTCTAGCAGATCTAGCGGCTGCTCACCACCGCGTAGGCGGAATGGTTGTGGATGGACTCGAAGTTTTCCGCCGTGACCTGGTAGGACGCCACGCCGGGCAGGCGCTGCAGCATCACGGCCACGTCGCGCACCAGATCCTCGACGAATTTCGGGTTCTCGTAGGCGCGCTCGGTGACGAATTTCTCGTCGGCGCGCTTGAGCAGCCCCCACAGTTCGCACGAGGCCTGGGATTCCACGCCGCGGATCAGCGCGTCCAGATCGACGGCCTGGGGCGCATCGTATTCCAGGTCCACGGTGACATGCGAACGCTGGTTGTGGGCACCGTATTCCGAGATCGCCTTCGAGCAGGGGCACAGGCTGGTCACCGGCACCTGGACGGACAGGGAAAAGCGCGGCGCCTCGCCCCGGCGGGCGCGCACGGACCAGCGGACCTGATAGTCCATCAGGCTGCGCACGCCGGACACCGGCGCGGGCTTTTCGATGAAATAAGGGAAACCGGCCGCGACGTCGCCCGCGTCGGCGTGCAGCAGGTCCAGCATGGACTGCGCCAGGGCGCACAGGGCCGCGGGCGTCATCGGCTGGGCGCGATGCGATTCCAGCAGGGCGATGAAGCGCGACATGTGCGTGCCCTTTTCATCGGCCGGCAGCGCCACGGTCATTTCCCAATCGGCGACGGTCGCCTGGGGCTGGCCGGCGCCGGCCGACACCAGCAGGGGGTGGCGCACGCCGCGCACGCCCACCCGCTGGATGGCGATCCGGCGCGTGTCCGGGCCGCTTTGCACGTCCGGCATCGCCATCGCCACCGGTTCCAGCAGGGTGTTCATGAAGCATTCCTTTTCAAGCGCTGGCGTATCGACGCCTCGATTCCGTCGGCATCCAGGCCGAGCCCGGCGAGGATGGCCTTCTGGTCCCCATGATCGATGAATTCATCCGGCAGGCCCAGCTGCAGGATCGGGCGGACGATCGCCTCCCGGTTCAGCCATTCGGCCACGGCGCTGCCCGCGCCGCCCATGACGGCGCCCTCCTCGACCGTGACGAAGAGGTCGTGGCTGTCGGCCAGGCGCCGCAGCAGCGCCTCGTCCAGCGGCTTGACGAAGCGCATGTCCACCAGCGTGGCGTCCAGCGATTCGGCCGCCCGCGCGGCCTCCGGCAACAGGGTGCCGAACACCAGCAGCGCGACGCCCCGGCCCTCGCGGCGCACCACGGCGCGGCCGAGTTCGACCGGATCCAGGCTGTCGCCCGGCTCGGCGCCGCACCCGGCGCCGCGCGGATAGCGGACCGAGGCCGGTCCGGCATGCAGGAAGCAGGTGTTGAGCAGCAGCCGCGCTTCGTGTTCGTCCGAGGGCGTGGCGATCACCAGGTTCGGAATGCAGCGCAGGTAGGCGATGTCGTAGTTGCCGGCATGGGTCGCCCCGTCGGCGCCGACGATGCCGGCCCGGTCCAGGGCGAAGGTCACGTCCAGATCCTGCAGGGCCACGTCGTGGATCAACTGGTCGTAGCCGCGCTGCAGGAAGGTGGAATAGATGGCCACCACGGGCTTGCAGCCCTCGCAGGCCAGACCGGCGGCGAAGGTCACGGCGTGCTGTTCGGCGATGCCGACGTCGAAATAGCGCTGCGGGAAGCGGCGTTCGAATTCGACCAGGCCGCTGCCCTCGCGCATGGCCGGCGTGATGCCGACCAGGCGGGTGTCGGCGGCGGCCATGTCGCACAGCCAGTCGCCGAAGACCTGGGTGAAGGACCGGCGCGCGGGCGCGGCGGGTTTCTGGATGCCGACCGAGGGATCGAATTTGCCCGGACCGTGGTACAGGACCGGATCGGCCTCGGCCAGCTTGTAGCCCTGGCCCTTGCGCGTCACGACGTGCAGGAACTGCAGGCCGCCGAGCCGGCGCAGGTTTTCCAGGGTGGGGATCAGCACGTCCAGGTCGTGGCCGTCGATCGGACCCATGTAGTTGAAGCCCAGTTCCTCGAACAGGGTGGCCGGCGACAGCATGCCCTTGGCGTGGCCTTCCAGCTTGCGCGCCAGCGCCAGCACGGGCGGCACGTGCTGCAGCACGGCCCGGCCCATGTTCTTGGCATGGGCGTAGAACTGGCCCGACAGCAGGCGGGCGAAGTAGTAGTTCAGCGCGCCCACCGGGGGCGAGATCGACATGTCGTTGTCGTTCAGCACGACCAGCAGGTTCACGTCGGTCGTGACGCCGGCGTTGTTC
>CBFGXR010000122.1:0-6280 GCA_965652675.1 uncultured Castellaniella sp. | reverse complement strand
ATGCTTGACCACAAACATCATCTGTTCCTGTGTTGCGAGAGTGTGTTGATCCATTTCGAAGATGCGCGCCAGCGCGCCATGTTCGTTGCGGCGGCTGGCGATGGCCTGCTGCAGGACGGTCAGGTCGCCGCCGGCCCAGAAATCGTCCTCGAAGCGGCGGGTCTGCTCGTCGGCGCGCCGCAGGGCCGCGCGCTTGCTGAAGATGTAGGTCCAGGACAGGACCGAGGCGCCGAGCAGGATCAGCATCACGATCTGCACGGGCAGGCTGGCGTTGCCGATGAGGGACAGCAGCGACAAATCGCTAGAGGCTTGCATGGTTAATGAAGGGCCTTTTCCAGTAGATCCCTGATGGAGGGGGAGAGACGGATGGGTTTGAAGCTGAGGGCGTGCACCGTGCAGACCTGGATGTCCGCGCTGGCGAGCAGCGTGTCGCCGCGCAGGGCCTGCTGGCCGAACCGGATCGTCGAGGCGCCCAGCCCGGTCACGGAAGTCCGGACGAGGATGCGGTCGTCCAGGCGGGCCGGTTGCCGATAGGCAATGTCCGCATGCTTGACCACAAACATCATCTGTTCCTGTGTTGCGAGAGTGTGTTGATCCATTCCGAGCGCGCGCAGCCATTCCGTGCGACCGCGTTCGAAGAATTTGAGGTAGTTCGCGTAGTACACGACGCCACCGGTATCGGTGTCCTCGTAATATACGCGAATGGACAGCTCGCCGGGGGGATTGGTTCGATCCGGATTCATTTTTTGGTGAGGCCTTGTGACACGCGCGCTGCCTGCGTCTACAGGGATTCCAGCCGTTCCCGGATGTGCGCCAGCGCGTCGGCCTGGGCGATACGCTGCGCCTGTTCGTCGCGGCGCGCCTGGATTTCGACGATGCCGTCCTTCAGGCCGCGTTCGCCCAGCGTCACGCGCAGCGGCACGCCGATCAGTTCCCAGTCGGCGAACATGATGCCCGGCCGGGCGTCGCGGTCGTCCAGAATCACGTCCACGCCTTGCGCCCGCAGCCCCTGGTACAGGGACTCGGCGGCCTCGCGCACGGCCTCGCTCTTGCCGATGCCGATCGGGCACAGCACGACCTCGAACGGCGCGAGGGCGCGCGGCCAGATCATGCCCCGGTCGTCGTGGTTCTGCTCGATGGCCGCGGCCGAGATCCGGCTGATGCCGATCCCGTAGCAGCCCATCTGCAGCACCGCCGGCTTGCCGTCCGTTTCCAGGAACGTCGCGTTCAGGGCGCGCGAATACTTGTCCCCCAGGAAGAACACGTGGCCGACCTCGATGCCGCGCTGGATCGCCAGGGTGCCGCCGCGCGGATCGGGATCGCCCGCCGCCACGTTGCGCAGATCGGCGACCAGGGCCGGTTCGGGCAGGTCGCGGCCCCAGTTCACGCCGCTCAGGTGGTGGCCGGCTTCATTGGCGCCGCAGACGAAATCGCCCATGTGGGCGACCGTGCGGTCGGCGATCACGGTGATGGCCGCCGGGTCCAGGCCGACGGGACCCAGGTAGCCCGGGGCGCAATGGAAGACCGCGTCGATCTCGGCCTCGGTCGCCAGGCGGTGGCCGTCGCCGAAGCCCGGCAGCTTGCCGACCTTGATCTCGTTGGTTTCATGGTCGCCCCGGATCAGCAGCAGCCACAGGCGGGCGGGGCCTTCGGCGGGATCGGTGGCCAGCACCACGGACTTGACCGTGCGCGACAGCGGCAGGCCCAGCTGTTCGGCCACGATCTCGCATTTGGGGGCGTCGGGCGTGGCGCGCTTTTCCATGGATTCGCGCGCCGGCTCGCGTTCGGCCAGCAGGCAGGGCGCCTCGGCCAGCTCGATGTTGGCGGCGTAGTCCGAATCCGGGTTGTAGACGAGCAGGTCCTCGCCCGTGTCGGCGATCACCTGGAATTCGTGGCTGCGCGTGCCGCCGATCGAGCCGGTGTCGGCCGCCACGGCGCGGAATTTCAGGCCCAGGCGCGTGAAGATGCGCTGGTAGGCGGCGTACATGGCGTCGTAGCTGGCCTGGGCGGCGGTTTCGTCGCGGTCGAAGGAATAGGCGTCCTTCATGGTGAATTCGCGCCCGCGCATCAGGCCGAAGCGCGGCCGGCGTTCGTCGCGGAATTTCGTCTGGATGTGATAGAAATTCACCGGCAGCTGGCGCCAGCTGTGGATTTCGTTGCGGGCGATGTCGGTGACGACTTCCTCGGACGTCGGCTGCAGCACGAAATCGCGCTGGTGGCGGTCCTTGATGCGCAGCAGTTCGGCGCCATACTGTTCCCAGCGGCCCGATTCCTGCCACAGCTCGGCCGGTTGCACGACCGGCATCAGCAGCTCGATGGCGCCGGCGCGGTTCATTTCCTCGCGCACGATGGCCTCGATCTTGCGCAGGACCTTCAGGCCCATCGGCATGTAGGTGTAGACGCCTCCGGCGATCTTGCGGATCATGCCCGCCCGCGTCATCAACTGGTGGCTGACGACTTCCGCCTCGGCGGGGGCTTCCTTCAGGGTGTTCAGGTGGTACTGGCTGGCGCGCATGGTAGGGATTCCGGTTGGTACGTATAATCGACGGTAATTGTATTGAATTCACAACCGAGGTGGCCCCATGTTGGATCGCGAAGGCTACCGTCCGAATGTCGGCATCATTCTCGTGAACCAGAAAAACGAGGTTTTCTGGGGCAAGCGCATCAGGGAACACGCATGGCAGTTCCCCCAAGGGGGCATCAAGCACGGCGAAACCCCTGTGCAGGCGATGTACCGCGAACTCCACGAGGAAACCGGCCTGCGCGCCGAACATGTGCGCATTCTGGGACGGACCCGGGACTGGTTGCGCTATACCGTGCCGGATCATTACGTGCGCCGCGAACTGCGCGGCCATTACAGGGGCCAGAAACAGATCTGGTTCCTGCTGCGTATGGTGGGCCGCGACAGCGACGTCAGCCTGCGCGCCACCGATACGCCCGAATTCGACGCCTGGCGCTGGAACGCCTATTGGGTGCCTCTGGAAGCCGTCATCGAATTCAAGCGCGAAGTCTATTCCCTGGCGCTCAATGAACTGTCGGGGCTGCTGTTTCGCCGGGGCCGCGAAAACCGCTACCTGCGGCACCGCGGCGGCGGACGGCACGACGAATCCGCCGGCCGGGCGGCGGACGCGCCGGTTCCGAAAACCCCACGGCCTGAACAGGTATGATTCAATTCCTTTCGTGGCGCATCGCGCCGGCACTCCAGAAGGTTTGACCGCATGCTCCAAGACCTCGACGCATTGTCCCAGCGCATCCGCCAAGTCGTTCAGCTCGCGCGCAACCTGCAATCCGAACGCGCCACCCTGCAGGCCAGGGTCCGGCACCTCGAGCAGGAATGCCAGTCCCTGAAAGACCAGCAGCTGCGCGAAGGCCAGGAATTCGCCCGCATGTCCGAACGGCTCGCGCGCCACGACCAGGAAATCCAGGCCGCGCGCGAAGAATCCGGGCAGCACCGGGCGGCGCTGGAATCCGAGGTGCGCGACCACCAGATCCGCTCCGATTCCCTGCAGCGCCGCCTGATCCAGGTCGAATCCGAACGCGACCGCCTGCGCGAAGCCGCCACCGGCGCCCAGCAGCAGATCGACCTCATCCTCGAACGCCTGCCCGGCGCGGAAGCCTAGGGCCGGCCCACATTCACCAAGGACACGCAGCATGGAACGCGTCGACGTCGCCATCCTGGGCCGCGATTACTCGCTGGCCTGCCCACTCGAAGAAAAGGACGCCCTGTTGTCCGCCGTGCGGCTGGTCGACCAGCGCATGCTGGCGATCAAGGGCGTCGGCAAGATCGCCAGCAACGAGCGCATCGCCGTGATGGCCGCCATCCAGATCGCCAACGAGCTGCTCAGCATGCGCGCGCCCGACGGCCCCCTCGGAAATATTGCCTTGGGTGATTTCAAGGGTAAAATCGAGTCCATGAACGACATGCTCGATGATGTGCTGGGCAGCGCCGTTTGATGGTTTATTTCCGGATGCGCCAGGTCATCCGGTCGTTTAAGTCCCTGCCGTGTTCGTGACCTGGCCATACATTCCTTGAACCAATGCTATAGGCATAGGTTGCCGGATTGACAGATGGGAGCGCTGCCTTCATTGGACGGCCCGAAGCCTGACTGATGGCGACCACCGTGAACCCTCGGTTCCGGGATGCCGGCCTAGACGGCACAGGCGGGGCATTACCAGAAAGCTCGTCGTGAACTCGCGACGGGCTTTCGTCTTTTTCAGGGGGAAATATGTATCGAGGCGTGCGCAATCGCAAGCAACTTCTGGCTGTTTTGCTGCTGAGTACGGCGGCAGTGGCCATGCCCGTGCTGGCCCACGAGCCCGAATCCACCGAGCCCCGGGCCTCGCTGTCGGCCGAGGCCTCGTCCGAGGTCGGGCAGGATACCGTCGAAATCGCGCTGGCGGCGGAACTGTCCGGGGCGTCGCAGACCGAGGTCGCCGAGGCCCTGAACCAGCGGCTGGACTCGGTCATGAAGCAGGCCAAGGGTCACCAGGGCATCGAGGCCCGCAGCGGATCCTACCGGATCTGGCCGACCACCAACCGCGACGGCAAGATCGCCGAATGGCGGGGCCAGGCCGAAATCCTGCTGGAATCGCGCGATTTCCCCGCTGTCTCGAAGCTGGCGACCAGCCTGGGCGACCGCATGCCGATCGCCGGCATGGCGTTTTCGGTCTCGCGGGAACGGCGCGCCGCCGAAGAGCGGAAACTCCTGGGCCAGGCCGTCGAGGCGTTCAAGACCCGCGCCCAGGCGCTGACCCAGGCCCTGGGCTTCGCCGGCTACCGGTTCCGCACGGTCGATCTGGGCGGCCAGGGCGCCATGCCGCCCGCGCCCATGCCCCGCATGATGATGAGCGCCATGGCCGCCGACAAGGCCGCCGCGCCGGTCGAGGGCGGGCGCGAACGGATCAGCGTGTCGGTGCAGGGGACGATCGTCTTGCTGCCCAAATGAACAGGGCCAGGCCGATCAGGATCATGGGCAGCGACAACAGCTGACCCATCGACAGCCCGCCCGCCAGCAGCCCCAGGAAATCGTCCGGCTCGCGGGTGAATTCCACCAGGAACCGGAACAGCCCGTAGCCCATCAGGAAGACGGCGCTGATCTGGCCCGTCGGGCGGGGTTTGCGGGCGAACCACCACACCAGGGCGAACAGGGCGAAACCCTCCAGCCCCATCTCGTACAACTGCGAGGGATGGCGCGGCGTGCCGTCCTGCGCGCCCGGGAAGATCATGCCCCAGGGCAGGTCCGTGGGGCGGCCCCACAGTTCGCCGTTGATGAAATTGCCCAGCCGCCCGGCGGCCAGTCCCAGGGGAATCAGGGGCGCGATGAAGTCCCCGATCGCCAGCAGCGGCTGGCCGCGCCTGCGGGCGAAATACAGCATGGCCAGCGTCACGCCGATCAGGCCGCCGTGAAAGGACATCCCGCCCTGCCAGACCTCGAAGATCGACAGCGGGCGGGCCAGGTAGTCGTCGAACTTGTAGAACAGCACGTAGCCCAGGCGCCCGCCCAGCACCACGCCCAGCACGCCGTAGAAGATGATGTCCTCCAGGTCGCGCAGCGTCAGTCCGGTCGGGGTGGGGTGGTGCTGGATGCGCCAGCGCCCCAGCAGCCAGGCCAGGCCGAAGCCGGCCAGATACATGAGTCCGTACCAGTGGATCGCCAGGGGGCCGATCTGCAGAGCGATGGGGTCGATGTGGGGGAAGGGCATGGGCGCGGCCGAGTGGGAAAACAATCATGGATAATACCGTGATCAGGACGGCGGGCGCCGGCCCGGCGGTGGATGCCGGGGCGGCGTTCGGGATCGGGATGGCAAGAAAGGATCGGGCAATGGCGGGATGCGGCAAGGCAATCGGAATCGTCCTGGCGGGCGTGCTGGCGCTGTGCGCCACGGGCGCCCGGGCGGCAGGCACGACCACCGACGGCCTGAAGCTGGCCGGCCAGCGCCAGTGTCTGGGCTGCCATCAGGTCGATGCCCGCCGGGTGGGGCCGCCGTTTCGCGCCATCGCCGAACGCTTCCAGGGCCGGCCCGAGGCGGCCGATCACCTGGCCCGCGTCATGCGCGAAGGCAGCCGCGGCCAGTGGGGCGCGATCCCCATGCCGGCCCAGACCCGCCTGTCCGACGTCGATGCGCGGCGCCTGGCGCTGTGGATCCTGTCGCTGATGGACACCCCCGCGGCGGATTGATCCTCCGCCTCATGCCCGCAAGGAAATCGAAATGGAAAATCAGGAACACAACGTGCATCGCGGCCGGATGGGCGAGTGGGCCGAATTCTACGAGCGCATCT